>WFUL01000111.1 GCA_015484985.1 Anaerolineales bacterium
TGTCTACCCAACCGCCGACGTACCCGGCGACCGCACCCAGAAGGGTGCCTGCCACGATGGCCACGCTCACCGTGGTGAAGCCAATGAACAGGGAAACCCGGGTACCGTAAATGACACGACTGAACACGTCCCGGAAGTTGCCGTCAATGCCCATGATGTGTTGAGGTTGGTCGGGAGGGCATCCCAAGAGGTGAATACAGGGCTTTTGGCGACGCTGAATGCCCGGCTCCAGGTCGATGAGAACAGCATTGGGGTCGTAGGGGGCCAGTACGGGTGCGAATATGGCCACGAACACCAGGAACAGGATGATGCCCCCTCCCACCAGCCCGGATCGATGGCGAAGCAACCGACGCAAAGCCAGTTGCCAGGGGCTGGTGGCCCGAATACGCGTTGGGGTTGCCTCGGCTGTAGTTGTGGTCATGGCTCACTCCAGGCGGATACGAGGGTCAATGAACACATAGAGAATATCTACGGAGAGGTTGGCAAACACGTAAATCAGGGCGATGACCACCGTAAATCCCTGAACCACCGGATAATCGCGCGCGGTGATGGCCTCATACAACATACTGCCCACACCGGCAAAGCTGAAAATCGTTTCGGTAAGCACGGCCCCCGAGAAAAGCAGGCCGACCTGTAATCCAATGATGGTGACCACGGGGATGAGGGCGTTGCGGAAGGCGTGTTTCAGAATCACCCAATGGACTCGCAGGCCCTTGGCGCGCACAGCCCGGATGTAGTCCTGGCGCAGGACCTCCAGCATACTGGATCGGGTCATACGGGCGATGATGGCCATGGGGATGGTGCTCAGCGCGGTGGCAGGGAGGATAAGGTGCTTGAGGGCATCCTTGAGAACTTCCCAATCGCGCGTGATAAGGGAATTGAGGATGTACATGTTAGAGATGAAGTGATACACGTAGTACTTGAAGGTGTTAGGCTCCACTTCCCAGCCAAAGACTTGATAGAACGGAGTGGCGGTGAGGGCAGGAGAAAGCCGCCCAGCCGGGGGAAGCCAAAAGGGCGTGTCCTTCAGCATGAGGGCAAAGGTGTATGCCAGAAGCAGACCCAGCCAGTACACAGGCATGGAGACGCCGATGTTGGCCAGGAACATGGTGAAAAGGTCTACCGGTGAATTTTGCTTGATGGCGGAAATGAGGCCCAGGGGAATGCCGATGAGTACGGCCAGGAAGAGGGCCGCCAGGCTGAGCTCAATGGTAGTGGGCAGACGCTCAATGATGATGATGACCACGGGGCGGCTGTACCTCAGAGACTCGCCAAAATCCCCTCGAGCGATATCCTTCACGTAATTGACGAACTGCACCGGGATGGGTTTGTCCAGACCATGTTCCCGGTTGAAGCGCTCGCAAACTTCCTGCGTTGCTTTCTCTCCCAAGATGGCCTTGCAGGGATCACCCGGAATGATGCGAGCCAAAGCAAAGGTGACAAAAAGAATGCCGAAGACTACAGGGATAGAGAGCAGCAGACGCCGGATGATGTATTGGGTCATAGGTTACCGTCCTCGCTCGGCTTTTATCTTGGTTTGTTTCTCCAAAAAAGTAACGGTTTTTGGAGAGAGGTCAAGGGTGCAAACATCAGAGAAGTTTAATCATGGAGGAGAAAACGATGTTGGCAGCGGGATCCGCCGCTGCCAACATCGTTTCGCTCATATCACTCGAAGGGGCGGCCCCATCGGAGCCACCCCTTCGGGGTTTACTCCTCCGAATTCATCAGTCCGAAGAAGTACTCCGGATAGGCGAAGGCACCGGTATTGCCCACATGGTAGGGGCTGGCCGCGTTGAGAGCAGCATCAAAGGTGCGGACCACATCGTTGGCATCCAGGGTGGTGCCGTCGTGGAACTTGACGCCCTTACGCAAGTAGCAGATGATAACTGTAGCATCCTCATTGACCTCGCACTTCTCGGCCAGCCGCGGAACCATTTCCCCGTCTGCGGTGTACTGGTAAAGGCCCTCGGTGACCATCTTGCACGCGTCCAAGGATTCGCCGTCGGTTTCGTCCGCGCAATAGAGGCTGATGGGCTCCGCGGCCTTCAGGTACACCAGGGTGTCCCGGCCCGCAGGCTCGAAGGTCCAGAGCTCAGGCGGACCCAGTACCGCGGCCTTGGCGTTCTTCACATCCGCCCGGGCGGCATCGGCCGCCGCGCCATGGGCCACGGGGATCATGGGCACTACTTCCCGGATGGCATTGTTAGCCTGTTCATAGTACGGACGGGCCTCTTCGGGGTTCGCGATGGTCGCGGCTTTCTCCAGGGGCTCGTAGATCTCGGGGTAAGGATTGCCCCATTGCGGATTCTTTTTGCTGAAGTGGAAGTCCAGGAAGTTGGTTACGTGCAGGTAGTCGGCGCCCCAGCCCAGAAGGTAGAGGCCATCCAATTCACCCGCGGTGGACTTCTTGATGAACTCGCCGGATTCCATCACGATGACCTCGGCCTTGATGCCCAGGTTCTCCCACAGTTGGTTCTGGATTTCCACGGCCACCTTACCGGGTTCGGGCAGGTAGACCCGGAAAACGTCCCGGTAGTAAATCTTGGTCTCGAAGCGGACGCCCTCTTCGTTCTTGGGGAAGCCGGCTTCATCCAGCAAGGCATTGGCCGCCTCGGGATCAAAGGCGTACCAAGGCTCACCGACACAGCCGTTTTCAATCACACAGGGGGTGAAGAAGTCGGCCACTTCGGAGCCCTCGGGATAGTAGTTCTTCACGATGCGTTCGCGGTCGATGCCCATGGCGATGGCCTTGCGCACCCGAACGTCATCAAAGGGCTTCACCGTGTTGATGAACGCGATGTAGAACACATTGGGGTTCTTGACCGGCAGCAGCACCAGGTTGGGGTCGTTCTTCACGGTTTCAAAGTCGTCGGGACTCACCTTGGTGATGTAGTCCGCGGTGCCGGCCTGGAGTTCTAGCAGACGTTGCGCGCCTTCCTTAGCCCAGCGGAAGACCAGGGTCTCCGTCTTGGCCGGTTCACCCCAGTAGTCCTCGAATCGCTTGAAGACAATCTTGTCACCCCGATACCACTTCTCCAGCTTGTAGGGGCCCGTGCCCACCGGCTGGGTCAGCAGGATTTCCTTGTTGGCCTCATTCGCGTTGGCCTCGATCCATTCCTGGGGCCGAATGAAGAAGGGTTGGAAGGCGATCTTGGCTAGGAAGGCCGGATCGGGCTTGCACAGGGTAAAACGAACGGTGTATTCGTCTAAGGCCTCGATGGATTTAATCTTGCTGGTCTTGCAGGATTCATCCGTGACCACCAGCGGCTCAAAGGCCTTGGCCTCTTCCGTGGCTGCCGGCGCTTCCGTGACCGCGGGGGCTTCCGTAGCGGCCTGTTCTTCTGTGGCAGCCGGTGCCTCGGTGGGAGTAGCCTTCTTGCAGGCCGCCAAACCCACCACCAACGCCGCCGTCAAGAGCACAACCCATACCAGACGACGCATCGCTTCTCCTCCTTAGGCGTAATTATTTGGGTATGCGAAAGTATACCGGAAATCGAAAGCGCGTCAACGTCTGGGGGTTTGGAGGGCAGGCGTTTTTCATGTTCTAACAGAGGCTGTTGCAAAGACGCATTTCCACATTGTTAGAGTAGTCCTGACTGGGTCCAGGACCACCGGTGAAGAAAGAGATCATGTGGGCCGCGAAGGAGCCGCTGTCCACATGATCTTCTCCTCTTCTGCGGTGCAGAGCCTGGTCAGGCCTGTGCGAAACGCTGGATACCCTTTCCAAAGCGGCATAGCCTCTTCGGTAACTTTTGAGTGCGCCCCCGAAACGAAGGTTTGGAGAGGGAATTGAGATAACCTGGTATAACAACGGTCGGAATCATGGAGGCGAGGTTGGGCATGTCGGAGAACGCACCCATGTCCTTCGCACATCGACGCGCTTTGCATCGAGCCCTTCACCAACTTCTCCTGGGATTGAGTTTGGCGGGCGTTTTGCTCTTGAGCGCCCGGATGCATTTGGGTGCGGATACCTGGTGGCACTTGCGTACGGGTGCGTGGATTTGGGGACACAAACGCCTACCGGAAACGGACGTTTTTTCCTACACCCGCTTTGGTACGCCCTGGTCGCCGCCTGGTTGGCCAGTGCAGGTGTTTTTCTATCTGTTGGTGCGGACGGCGGGCTATGGAGCCCTCAATCTATGGACCTCCTTAATGGTACTGTCGACCTATGGGGTCGTGGCCCGGACCATGCGGGGAGGGCCTTATCTTCGCTCCCTGGCCCTGATTCTGGCGGCCCTGACGGGAAACCTGTACCAGGCTGCCCGGCCTTATATGGTGACGACGCTGTTCACCGCCCTCTTCCTTTGGGCCTTGGAAACGTGGTATCGAGGAGCGGCACCCTCCAAACGGCTTTTCCTTTTGGTGGCTTTGATGGTCCTATGGGGCCATGTACATGCGGGGTTCCTGGCTGGTTTTCTTGTGTGGGGTTGCTATTTGCTGGCAGCCGGGTTGGAGGCCTGGCAGCGTCCCTCAACGCTTTCTCGGCAACGGGTGCGCACGTTGCTGAGGTTGGGCCTTGGGTTGATGCTGGCCTCGTGGTTGAATCCCCAGGGCCTGGCCCTCTGGATCTATCCCTGGAAGACGTTGCGCTTAGAGGGATTGCGTTGGATTCAGGAATGGCAGGCCCCTGACTTCACCCAGCCCGAGGCCTGGCCCTTCTTGGCCTGGTGGTTCTTGATGCTTTTGGTGTTGGGTACCGGTGGGCCACCTTGGCGCTGGCGACATGGGTTGCTGTGGATGGTGTTCGGCCTGATGGCCTTCCGTGCTGTGCGGAACATCGCCCTTTTTTCCGTGATGGCCCCCGTTGTGTGGTCCGCGTACGCTCGTCCCTGGTGGTCGCAACAGCGCAAACGGTTGTCACATTTTTGGAACGTGCATGGCCAACCGAGACGCTCCTTTTGGGGTTTTCTCCAACGGCGGTTCGGGGATTCGCCGCCTCCGGTACGCCCTCGGCTCAATCGGGTGCTGGTGGCCCTGGCCTGGGGGCTGGCGCTCCTTCGTCTGTACCAGGTCAGCACGCCCGCGGCAATAGAGGCCCATCTTGCCCGCACCTTCCCCACGGCTCCGGTGACTTACCTCAAAGCCATGCACCCACCGGGTCGTTTGTTCAACAGTTACAATTGGGGCGGTTATCTGCTCTGGGCTCTGCCTGAATACCCGGTGTTCATTGATGGACGGACGGACCTCTACGGAGATACGTACTTGCAATTATGGGCTCGGGTAGTGACGGCCGAACCCGGATGGGAACAAGTACTGGATGAATACCGCGTGGGCATCGTCCTTCTGGAGCCTCACTGGCCCCTGACCAAGGTGCTGCCTTACAGGGGTTGGCAAGAAGTCTATCGTGACAACCGAAGCGTGCTGTTCCTTCGATCCCCGTCGAGTCCTTAAATCCCTCGCGCGATGAGGATGAGAGATGCAACACCCTTTGGTGACCATTGTGACGCCCTCCTTCAACCAGGCCATTTACCTGGAGTGGACCTTGCGTTCCGTCCTGGGGCAGGACTATCCCTACATTGAGTACATCGTGGTGGATGGCGGTTCCACCGACGGCAGCGTAGAACTCATCCGTCGGTATACCCACCGTTTGGCCTGGTGGGTTTCGGAACCCGATGAGGGCCAGGCCGACGCGCTACGAAAGGGTTTTGCCCGGGCGCGAGGCACCATTTTAGGCTGGGTGAATTCCGACGACATGCTGGCCCCAGGCGCGGTGCGGCAGGTCGTTGAGACGTTCGAAAAACATCCCGAAGCGGGGATGGTGGTGGGTGAGGCCCTCTTCATTGACGCCGTGGGACGCCCCTTCAATCACTATACGCCCCAGGTTCGCACCCTCGCCGACCTGATGGCCTTCGGCATTCTGCCCCAACCCGCGGTGTTCTTTCGCCGGGATGTTTACGAGGCTGTTGGAGGGATTGACGTTTCCTACCATTATCTGCTGGACCACCATCTATGGATACGCATGGCTTTGGAGCGTCCATGGGTAACGGTACCCTGCATCTGGGCCTTTGCCCGCTTTCACACCGAAGCCAAAAATCTGGCCCAGGGCGTTGGTTTCGCGCGGGAAGCCCGTCGTCTGATGGCCTGGATGGAACACCATCCTAAAACCGCGCCGTATTTTTCCCGGCATCGGCGACGCATTTTGGCAGCAGGGTATCGGTTCATGGGTCGGTATCTGCTGGATGCCGGACGTCCGGCCTCCGCTTTGGCGGATTATCTGCGAGCCTGGTGGTGGCATCCTCGAGAAGCCGTGCAGGAGAGTCACCGTTTGCTCTTTGCGGTGTTAAAGTTGGTAGGCTTGGGCTTTTTGGGCCCCTGGTATCTTCGCTGGAAACGCGGTCAAGTCCCACGTGCCGCGCGTATGCGAGGTTGGTATAATGTGCATCGTCTCTACAGCCTCATGGAGGCATCATGATTCCAACCGTGAATGAGACCCGGCTCCGGGGTAAGTCGAGATGTTCCCGGAGCCCGGAAGGACACCACGGACAGCGGATGGGGCCCTATCGGCGCCCAGGAGCACGGGACGGCGCGACTTGGGCGCCGATTCTTTTTGCCCGGTGTGGGGACATAATCAAAGCAGATCATCGTCCATCGTGGGCGAAGTCGTGAAAATTCAGATGGGGCATGGGTTGAGGAAGGTGATGTCGTCCGCATCTTCGCCAGCAAATTTTTGGGTCACATTGAGCGCAGGCGGGCATCCGGCCCTGTTGGCTCCAGCCAACGGGTTCCCTCCTCAGGTCTATCGGCCTTTGGCTCAGGCCCTGGCCCCGGACCTGACGATTTGGGGCTGGATTCCCCGACCTATGCGGGCGACAGAACCCCCGCCGGAGAATTTGCACTGGTCCCAATTGGCTCAGGAATACGCGGCCCATTTGGAGGACGTGGCCGCCCTTCCGGTCATCGGTTTCGGACACTCCCTGGGTGGGGTTATGACGCTCATGGCCGCGGTGCTGCGTCCACAAGCTTTTCGGGCGGTAGTGTTGTTGGACCCGGTCATCTTTGAACCCAGGGTGCTCTGTCACATTCAGCGTTGGCGTCGGCGGGGCGCGCCCCTGGAGAGCGATTTCCCTTTGGCCCGTTTGGTGCGCGGTGCCTTGCATCGACGGAAGACCTTCACCTCGCCTCCCGAGGCCCTTCGCCATTTCCGTTCCCGAGATTTGTTCCGAAGATGGCATCCCCAGGCCCTGGAGGCTTATGTGGGTTATGGGTTGCGACCCCAGCCGAGTGGGTGGCGACTGGCTTACGACCCCCAATGGGAAGCGGCCATCTTTCGTGCTGTGCCCACCGACGTCTGGAAATGGGTGCGTCGCGTTCGGGTTCCGGGTTTGGTCCTCTTTGGCCAGCATTCCGAAATGGGAACACCCGCAACCCGGACCCATTTGGTCCGCTGGTGGCCCCAGGCCACGGTGGAAGTGCTCCCCGGTCAGGGACACATGTTCCCCATGGAGGTGCCGAAAATCGCTTCCAAACGCGTTCGAGATTGGCTGAAAACGCATCGTTACATTTGAGGAAGGCATCATGAAGGAGCAAACGACCACGGCTTCAACCGTGCGTGTTCAGTTCCTGGGGACCGGTGGCGCGGAGGGGGTCCCCGTGGTGCAGTGTGAGTGCGACCACTGCCGTCGTGCCCGCCAGGAAGGGGGGAGGTTGCGCAGGCGCCGCAGTGCCGTCTATTTGCGCCTTCCACACTACAACCTTTTGGTGGGCGCGCCCCCCGAGGTGCGGGAGTATGTACACAATTACCGCATCACCGAACTGCAGGGGGTGGTGGCGCTGAACAACGAATTCGCCCACATTGGGGGCATTAAGGAGTTCGAATACTGGCAACCAGCATCTCTGGATTTCCTCAGCGTACCCGCGCTCTTTCGTCAGATTCGTCGGGAGTACTGGACGGAACGACTGCGTCGGGTGTTCTATGTTCTCCCCCTGTACCCCAACACGCCCATGTATCTAGGCCCGGATTTCCAGATTTGGGCCATGAGCCTTTCCTCACAACCCGCGACCTTTGGGCTGATCGTCCAGATGGACCACCGTAAAATCGCGTTTCTCGGTCAGGCACCTATTGAACGTCTACCCCGGCTGGCATTGCAACACTTGCGAGGCGCACAAGCCGTCGTGGTGGGATTACCCGCCCGGACGCCGGAAGGAGACATTCCGCAACGATTGCTGGATTTGCATCGATGGGGCCAGGACCTCAACGTGGGTCAGGTGGTGCTTTCCCATGTGGGTCATCAAGCCCCGCCCCACGACGCCTTAGAGGCCCTGGCGGCCGAAGTAGCCCCCAGTGTACACATCGCTTACGACGGTTTGGAGTTGGCCTTATGAAGGTGCGCATTCGCTTCCTTGGCACCGGTGCGGCGGAAGGTATTCCCGCGATTGGATGCACGTGTGCCCATTGTCTGCGAGCCGCCCAGGAAGACGGCCGTCTCGTCCGACGCCGTAGTGCCATTCTCTTTGAGTTGCCGGGCTATACCTTGCTCTTTGATGCGCCTCCCGAGATCCGGGAGATGCTTCAGGCTTACAACATCCAGCATCTGGACGGTATCTTCCTGTCCCATGCCCATTATGACCATGTGGGCGGATTGCGGGAGTTCTTCCCCTGGCCCGAGCCCCTGGATTTGCTGGTGGAACCGGTGGTCTTCAAGCGCCTGCAACAGGAGCTCCCTTTGCGGGATGAACTGCGCAAGCACTTTTCCTACATCCCTCTTTATCCCGGCACCCTCATTCCCTTCGTCCACTTCACCCTGACAGTGTTTGCCGTGCCCCACTCCGTACCCTGTTACGGTATCATGATTCAGGTCAACGGACAGCGCATTCTGCACCTGGCCGATGCCGACCGGGTGTTCAGCAATTACGTGGCGGTGTTGATGCGCCAGGCCGATTGGGTCATCGTGAACACGCCCTCGTTCCACACGGAGGCCACCGAATCCCACATGAGCGTGATGGAGGCTTTGAGCACCAAGCGCCGTCTGGGATTCAAGAACCTGGTGCTGACCCACATCAACCATCACAACTTCCCGCACGATGAGCTGGAAGAACGGGTGGCTGGTGAGGACGGGGTTATTGTGGCCTACGATGGATTGGAACTCATTCTGGAGGACGGGGGACGGTGGACCCGCTCTTATGGAGACCCGGACTGGTCCATTACCCGCCCCTGAATCCCTTTCCCAGCCAGTGGACCCCACTGGAAGAGGAGGCAGTATGTCCTGGGTGCTTTACCCGTTTACAGCCATTGTCGATCAGGAGGAAATGAAGCGCGCTCTGCTTCTCAATGCCGTAGACCCGGGCATTGGTGGTGTGCTGTTGCGGGGTGAACGGGGTACGGGAAAATCCACCGCCGCTCGAGCCCTGGCGGGGCTCCTGCCGCCCATTCGAGTGATTCGCGGTTGTCCTTTCCACTGTGACCCCGATACGCCCGATTCCTGGTGCCCCCGGTGCCAAGAACGCCAGGCCCAAGGTGAGCCTTTGGAGGAAGACCTTATCCCCACACCCTTCATCAACCTTCCCCTCTCGGTGACCGAAGACCGCCTGGTGGGGACCCTGGACATCGAACGGGCGCTCAAGGAAGGGGTACGGGCCTTCCAGCCCGGCCTCCTGGCTTCGGCCCATCGGGGGGTGCTTTACATTGACGAAGTGAATTTGTTGGACGACCATCTGGTGGACCTCCTCCTGGACGTGGCCGCGATGGGTGTCAACGTCGTGGAACGGGAAGGAGTTTCCTTTACCCATGCCTCCCGCTTCATCCTCATCGGTTCGATGAACCCCGAAGAGGGTGACCTGCGTCCCCAACTTCTCGATCGCTTCGCCCTGGCTGTGGATGTGTCCACGGTGCAGGACCCGGAGATGCGCATGCGCATCATGGAACGGCATCTGGCCTTCAGCCAGGACCCGACGGGCTTCCGGGCCCAATGGGAAGCGGAAGAGGAGGCGTTGCGGGCGCGCATCCTCCAGGCCCGGGAGCGACTGCCTTTAGTGACGCATACGCCGCAGGACCTGGAGGCCATCGCCACGCTGGTGGCCCGGGTGCAGGTGCCGGGCCATCGGGCGGAACTGGCCATCCTGCGCGCGGCCCGGGCCAATGCAGCCCTGGAGGGGCGCGACGCGCTGACGTCCGAGGACATCACCCTGGCGGCCGCGCTGGCCTTGCGCCACCGGCTCCGCCGAGACCCCCTGGAGCCCATGCCCGAACCCCTGGATTGGGGACACCTGGTTCAGGAGGCCTATCGTCAGGCCCAAGTCGAACCCATGTGGCGCCCGGCTGAGACAGGAATTGACGTAAAAAAAGACCTGCAGGGGTGATGGAGAAGGC
>WFUL01000112.1 GCA_015484985.1 Anaerolineales bacterium
ATCTTCCTGACCGAAGCCCGCGACCGGGTTTCCCGTTTGAAAGGGTTGCGCCTGGGTGCCGACGACTACATCGCCAAACCCTTCGACTTACAGGAACTCCGCCTCCGTATTCGCAACGCCCTGGACATCGCCCGTCGGGTGCATCAATTCCAGGTTCCCACTCACCTCCCCGCCCTGCCATTGCTGGTCCAGGCCCTGGAGGAACGAATGCGCCAGAGCCGCCCCTGGGCACTGCTAGGCATCTTCCTCCAGAATTTCAAAATCTTCCGAAGCCGTTACGGATCCCTTACCGCAGAAGATGCCTTGCGGGCCATCGGGAAGCTCTTGCTCTACATCCAGCACCAACTGGAAGGGACCGAAAACGACTTGGTGGGTCATCTGGAACAAGACGACTTCGCCATCCTCACTGTACCCGAACGTCTCTCATCCTACCAAAGTGCCATACGCCAGATTGTGGTTCCTAAGATTCCGTACTTCTACTCCTGGGAAGACCGAGAACATCTGCAAGCCCCTCATCGCATGCGCATTCATATGCGCATCCTCACCTGGCAAGACGGACGCTTCACCAGCGCCTACCAGGCTTTCAGCGCATTGGGTGTACATCTGCTTGTCTCCGAGGATAAAACGTGAGTTTCTGGATGGTCATCCCCACTTACAACGAAGCCGAAAACATCCCTCCCTTACTGGAACGGTTGTTTTCCCTCTCCCTCCCCCTACACGTGCTCATTGTGGATGACAACAGTCCCGACGGCACTGGCCAGGTGGCCGAAGCCCTGCGAGCACGCTATCCAAACCAACTGGAGGTGCTCCACCGGCGGGAGAAGCAGGGCTTGGGGCCTGCCTATCGGGCGGGATTTCGCTACGTCCTGAAACGGGGAGCCACCATTGTGGGGCAGATGGACGCAGACCTCTCCCATGCGCCCGAACGTCTGCCTGCTATGTACCAGGCCCTGCAAGAGGCCGACGTAGTCCTGGGTTCCCGCTATGTACCCGGGGGCGGTGTAGACCCCCGCTGGGCTTGGTATCGCAAGCTCCTCTCTTGGGGAGGCAATCTCTACGCCCGCACCATCCTGGGACTGCCCCTGCGGGACGTCACCGGTGGGTACCGCTTATGGAAGCGCCGGGTGCTCACGGCCATTCCCCTGGAGGACGTGCGTTCCACAGGGTATGTATTCCAGATTGAGATGATTTATCTGGCCCATCGCCTGGGCTTCCGCATTCGGGAGGTTCCCATCTTCTTCCAGGACCGTCGATGGGGGCAATCCAAGCTCTCCTTGGCCGTGCAGAGAGAGGCTGCCTGGGCCGTCCTCTGGCTACGCTGGCGCTGGCGACATCTCCCTAAGTCCCCCCATTCCTGAAGGCACCTCCGCCCCCGAACCCTCTTCGCATTCCCGTCCCTTTCTGGCATAATCCCTCCCAGCGAACCTCTTGTGGGAGATGAAAGCCATGCCCCCTCTGGTGACCATCGTAACCCCCTCGTACAACCAGGCCCGATTCCTGGAACAGACCATTCGCTCGGTACTGGCCCAGGATTACCCCCACATTGAGTACATTATTGTGGACGGTGGGTCCATTGACGGCAGCGTGGACATCATCCGCAATTACGAGAAACACCTGGCCTGGTGGGTCTCGGAACCCGATAAGGGCCAGAGTCACGCCATCAACAAAGGATTCGCCCGGGCCCGAGGGGATATCCTGGCCTGGATTAACTCCGACGACCTGTACACCCCCTACGCGGTGCGAGAGGCCGTGGCCTTCTTAGAAGCCCATCCCGAGGTAGGCATGGTGTATGCGGACGCGCTGTACATTGACGAAGAAGGGTACATCCTGGGCAAGTTCCCGGCCGCGCAAACGGACTACCGACGCATGATGCGAGGATATGTGCACATCCCCCAGGCCACCACCTTCTTCCGGAGGTCCGTGTATCAAGAAGTAGGCCCCCTGGATGACGAAATGTTCTACGCATTCGATTATGACCTTTGGGTCCGCATTGCCCGCAAGTATCCCATTCGTTACCTACCTCGGTTGTGGGCCTATTTTCGCATTCACCTCTACTCCAAGACCGTGGCCGGCGACGACCGATGCTGGCCGGACATGTGGCGGGTCTATCGACGGGAAGGGGGAGCGGTGCTCTCGGTCATGGGGGTCAAGTATGTGATTCGCCAGGCCATCGGCCCCCTATGGCGTTGGCGTCGTCGCTGGTGGATGGAGCGGGCTCGGAGACGGGCTACTCAACGGGTGCAAGTGCCTCCCCTTTCATGAGGGGGAACCGGGAACAGAAAACCATGTGGGGGGCTTCACCGGTCTTGTCCAAACTTCCTCGAGAAGAGAGATAATGTGGCAAGCGACGAAGCCGCTTGCCACATTATCTCTTCTTTACTCCTGCGGTCCAGGGCCTGGTCAGACCTGTGCAAAACGCTGAGTGCCCTTCCCAAAGCGTCATAACCTTTTTTCTTCGGCAACTTTTGAGTGCGCCCTATGGACACCAATTCATGGTAAGATATGAGTGTGCTTTTCCATACTTGTGCCTTCCCTCTCAACATACGGAACGGTCCGTGGCCACGGGCCGAGGGATGTTTGCCCTTGTGGTTGCATTCCAACAAGGAGGTTACGCCATGCCTCGAGAGGCGTTGGTTGCCAAAGAGCCCCGTGTGTGGACGTTTGGTGAACTGCAACTGACCCGAGAAGACATCCTGCAAGACTATCACCTGGCCTATCGCAGTCGTCAGGCCAGCCGCCTGGGTTACCGGGAGGTCATGCTGGGGAAAGCCCAATTCGGCATCTTCGGCGATGGGAAAGAAGTGCCCCAGGTGGCCTGGGCCCGGGCCTTCCAAAAAGGCGACTGGCGTTCCGGGTATTACCGGGACCAGACCATCATGATGGCCCTGGGCTTGCTGACCGTGGAAGGGTTCTTCGCGCAGCTGTACGGCGACACTGATTTGCAGCGGGAACCCGCCTCAGGTGGCCGGCAGATGAACAACCACTTTGGGATGCGTCTGCTCAACCCCGACGGTACCTGGAAGCCTCAAACCGAGCAGTACAACGTGGTCTCCGATGTCTCCCCCACCGGCTCTCAGATGCCCCGCACCGTGGGACTGGCCTACGCCTCCAAGCTCTATCGCGAGCTGAAAGAGCTCCGGAAGCTCACCGAATTCTCCCGTAACGGCAACGAAGTTGCCTGGGCCACCATCGGCAACGCCACCTGCGCGGAGGGTATGTTCTGGGAGGCCGTGAACGCCATCGGCGTTCTGCAGGCGCCCGCGGTCATCATCATCTGGGATGACGAATACGGCATCTCCGTACCCAACAAGTACCAAATTACCAAGGGCAACCTGTCAGAGGTGCTGAAGGGCTTCCAGCGGGAAGGCCCTGGAAAGCCCGGATACGAGATTTTCACCGTCAAGGGATGGGACTATCCCGCCCTGGTGGAGACCTTCCAGAAGGCCGCGCGCCTGGCCCGCGAGGAGCACGTACCCGCCATCATCCACGTCATCGAGCTCACCCAACCCTCGGGGCACTCTACCTCGGGCAGCCATGAGCGGTACAAGTCCAAAGAGCGCTTGCAGTGGGAAGCGGAGTACGACTGCCTCCGCCAGTTCCGGCTCTGGATTCTCCAGGAAGGCATCGCCACCGAGGAAGATCTCCAGGCCCTGGAGAAGGAGGAAGACCGCTACGTGCGCCAGGCCATGAAACGGGCTTGGGACGCCTTCATCGCGCCGCGGCAACAGGAAGCCCAGGAGCTCAAGGCCCTGCTGGAACAGGCAGCCACCTTCAGCCGTCAACGGGAGGCCCTCTTGGCCTTGCGGGATGAGGTAGACAAGCTGGCCATTCCCTTCCGGAAGGACCTCCTGGGCATTGCCCGCCGCGCGTTAATGTTGCTCAAGGACGAACCCCTGACCCGTCGGGCGGGGCTGATTCAGTGGCGCAAGAAGGTGGAAGAAGGAGGACGCCGGGACTACAGCACCTTCCTCTACAGCCCCTGGCCCAGCGCGGCCACCAAGGTGCCGGAAGTCAAGCCGAAATACGCCCCCGACGCGCCGGAAGTGGCGGGCTTCGAGGTCCTCAACAAGTTCTTCGACATCGTGCTGGCTCGGGACCCGCGTGTCATCGCCTTTGGCGAGGACGTGGGCAAACTGGGTGGCGTCAATCAGGCCTTCCGGGGCCTGCAGGCCAAATACGGCGAATTGCGGGTGTCGGATACGGGCATCCGGGAGGCGACCATCCTGGGCCAGGCCATCGGCCTGGCCCTCCGGGGGCTGCGGCCCATCGCCGAAATCCAGTACCTGGACTACCTTCTCTATGCGCTGCAAATCATGTCCGACGACCTGGCCACCATCCTGTGGCGCTCGGCCGGGGGCCAGAAGGCGCCGGTGATTGTCCGCACCCGGGGACACCGGCTGGTGGGCATCTGGCATGCGGGCTCCCTCATGGCCGGCCTCATCCACCTGGTGCGGGGGATGCACGTCCTGGTGCCGCGCGACATGACCCGGGCCGCGGGCTTCTACAACACCCTGCTGCTGGGCGACGAGCCCGGCGTGGTCGTAGAGGTCCTCAACGGTTATCGGTTGAAGGAGAAGCTCCCCGAGAACCTGGGCGAATTCACCGTGCCGCTGGGTGTACCTGAAATCCTGCGCCCGGGGAAGGACGTGACGTTGGTGACCTACGGCGCCCTCTGCCGCATCGTGATGAAGGTGGCCGAAGAGCTGGCGAAGGTGGGCATTGACGCGGAGGTCATTGACGTGCAATCCCTCCTGCCTTTCGACGTCAAGGGCATCATCGTGGAGTCCCTCAAGAAGACCAACCGGGTGGTGTTCATTGACGAAGATGTGCCCGGAGGCACCACGGCTTACATGATGCAGGAGGTCCTGGAGAAGCAAGGTGGGTACCAGTGGCTGGATTCACCGCCGCTGACCATCCCGGCCCAACCTCATCGGCCGGCCTACGGTTTCGATGGCGAGTACTTCTCCAAACCCAACGCGGACGAAATCTTCTACAAGGTCTATCGCCTGTTCCACGAGCTGAACCCCCATAAATACCCCTTGTTCTTTGAGGGCGATGAGGCCTTCACTTGGAATTAGTTGCTCGCCCGAATTGTCTCATCCCTGAGAGGAGGAGGTGCGCTATGACCGAAAAACCCCAAACCCCCATGACCGCCACTCCCACCGAAGATGACCGCTTATGGGGCATGCTAGCTTGGTTACCTGCAATTGGATGGATTTTCGCCATCCTGATTTTAGTCATGGAAGACCGCAAAAGTCAGCCCTTCCAACGCTTCCACGCCGTGAATGCATTGGGCTTCTCTGTCCTGGTGTTCGTGATCAACACCCTCCTCAGCCTCACAGGCGTTGGAATTCTCATTAGTTGCCCCTTGAGCATCTTGCTGTTGCTCTACCAAATCTACATGGCTGTTCAGGCATACCAAGGGAACTGGTCAGAGGTTCCCTGGTTTACGAACTTTGCAAAGCAGCAAGGTTGGATTTAAGGTCGACGACAATGAATGAGGCGGCGACCTGGTCGCCGCCTCATTCGCGTATACGTTGTATACTTCCCCTTCCTCCCGCTCACCCAAAGCCGGTTCACGGTTGGCGCTGGAAGACAACATAGACACTACCCCCCACGGGTACGTCCACCTGTTGGGTGGAGGGCAACCACAAGTGACTGCGGTCGGGAATGACACACCATAAACCCGCGGGAACACGCATGGAAAAGGCGCCCTGGGCGTCGGTCACTGCCGTCGCGCCAATGGCACCCGGACTGCTGCAAGCACCCTGCCGGGCAACAACGGTCCATCCGGCAACACCTTCATTGGGGTCATACTGACCGTCTCCATCCCGGTCCTTGAACAAGTGCCCGGTGATGCGACCGGGCCTGGGTGTCGGCGTCGGTGTGGGTGTAGGGAATCGCCCGGAACAGATACAGGGCTCCTTCCCTGTCTCTTATACACATCTGA
>WFUL01000113.1 GCA_015484985.1 Anaerolineales bacterium
TCAGATGTGTATAAGAGACAGACTACCAGAAGGTACGTTGGGGGCAAGGCGTACACCGGACACGGCAGGGGAGGGGCTGCAATACACCCCTTGGAGGGTGAGAGCGCAGTTCAGACTCAAAGAACCACCACCCGTGGTGCTGCCGCTGTATGTGCCGCCTGCGGTGCTGCCGCCGGAAGCGTTACCACCTGTCGAACTGCCAGCACCCCCAGAAGAGCCAGCAGTGCCACCTGTGGAACTACCTGCCGAACCGCTACTTGTGCCACCCGAAGAACCTCCGGAAGCGCTGCCACTGCTCCCACCTGTGGAGCCCCCAGCAGAGCCGCCGCTCGCGCTGCCACTGGACGCACCGCCTGCACTTCCACCCGCCGCGGCACCGCTGCTTCCCGAGGGTGTACCCTGCTGTCCCTCCTCCTGAGCGACCTTTTGGGAGCAAGGTTTGATGACAATACGGAACCACTCCTCACCGGCTGGTCGTCGAGTGGTGGTGCCGTCGTCATGTCGGGCTAAGAAGGCATACTTGAGGATACCCGATTGGCCCTTTAGGATGTCCCCTGCCAGATCATCCAGTTTAGCTGAAAGACGAAAGACCTGGTCGTTGATTTCCTCCAGGGGAATCAACCCTTGGTTGAGCAAACGGCCGTCCTCGGTTTCTAAACGATAAGCCAACGATATTTCCGTGGTGGTTTTGGGCAGGACCGCAGCCAAATTGAGGCTCAATAAATTCGGCCAACAACCTTTCCCTCCCTTGCCTCCGTAATACACCACCAAAGGTCTTTCCGTGGTTTGTGTAGTCGACATGGAATTTTTGCTTTCTGGCGGCGGGGTGGCAGGAATGAATGTCGGTGAGGAATCGGGTGTGGGCGACTCTGATGAAGAGGAGATTTTGCCCGATGTCGGTTGGGCAGGTAAGGAGATGAGTCCTTGACAGGCCAAAACCGTTGTCGTCAGCATCACCATCAATAGCCACTTGAGAGGATGGAAACGCATCCGAGGCATAATTTACCCTCCCATTTGGAAATGCTATCCACAATGTAGGGAGGATACGTCAGGGAAGCGTCAGGAGAACTGTTCCACGGCCTGTGCCATGGCGGGAAGCACGACCCGGCTGGCAACCCCCGTCCAGCGCTCGAAGGCCAGGGCCGCCTGCCATACCAGCATCCCCAGGCCGTCGGCCGCGGGCAGGTTGGCCCGCCGGGCGGCCTTGATGAAGCGCGTTTCTCGGGGGTTGTAAACCAGGTCGTATACCACCCCTTGGGGCCAGGGACCCTCAACAGGCCAGGGGCTGGCCTGGATATGGGGATGCATTCCTACCGGCGTGGCGTTGACCAGGAGGACGGGCAGGTCCCTTTGAAACCAGGGGGCTTTAGGGTCGGTGCGGGCCTCCCAGGGATGGATGTGCACCGGGCCCAGCCCCTGCCGTTGAAAATGCCCGGCCAGGGCGCGCGCCTGTTCCATTCGTCGGGCCACCACGTGTGCCGGCCATCCCTGCTTCAACAAGGTATAGACCACAGCCCGAGCCGCACCACCCGCTCCCAGAACGAGCCCCCGCCAGGGGCCTTTCTGCACCACGGGCAGACGATGGCGAACGTCTTCCCAGAAACCTGCCGCGTCGGTGTTATGACCCACGACCCGCCCCCTCGTGGCGTATAACGTGTTCACCGCACCACAGGCCCGAGCCGCATCCGTCAGGTCGTCTACCCAGGCCATCACCCGCTGCTTGTAAGGAATGGTCACATTCAGACCGTGCAGAAGGCCGCGACGCAAAGTCGCCAGCAACTGTGGAAGCCGCACATCTGCCTCAGAGGGCGGGACTTCAAAAAGGGAATACTCTCCTTTCAGGCCGGCCGCCCTCAACGCGGCCTGATGCAAGACGGGTGAGAGGCTGTGCTTTAGCGGGTAGCCGATGAGGCCAAAGTGGAACATCGTGGCACCGGCCTGTGTGTCGATTTGTGTCTGCCTTGTCTCATTTCGTCTATGTCGCTGGCGGCACCAACACATCCAGGTAGAGGTAGAGCATGTCGTCCACAATGCTACGGAAGGGCAGGGAATTGGCCAGGCCGTAAATGGGCGCCATGCCTTCTTCCGTGGCCGGTTGGGCCTTCACCTCTTCTACGGCTTCCCTCAGGTCGTGCAAGAAGCGCTTGGCCAAGCCGGGCAGGGTGTGCCGCAGGGTGACCGCGATGTGGACCGCGGGCGGTCGTTGCAGGCCGTTCAGGCTCCATCCCCGGCGGGTCATGGCGTCCATCACCCGATAGATATCCACCTGGTCCGAGGTGAAGGCGATAACCCAAAGAGGGTCACCCAGCACCCGCAGTTCCGGGATGGCCTCGATACCCTCACGGATTTCCCCGGCCGTTTCGAGGATGCGTCGAGCGGCTTCCAGGTAGCCCTGCTCTCCCATGTGCACCATCACGGCCCAGGCAATGGCCAGCAACGCGCCGGGACGGCTCCCGGCCATGGTCGAGGAGGCGTACAGCCCGCCGGGCCAGTCCGTGGCCGTGAAGTACTGGTAACGTCGCAGTTCCGGTGTACGATAGAGAATCACCGACGTCCCCTTGGCCGCGTAGCCGTATTTGTGGGTGTCAATGGAGATGGACGTCACCCCGGGGACGCGGAAGTCCCATGGAGGCACGGGATAACTCAACCGTTCGGCCCAGGGGAGGATGAACCCACCCAGACACGCGTCGGTGTGGAAGCCAATTCCCCGCTCCCGGGCCAGGGACGCGAGTTCGGGGATGGGGTCAATGACCCCATGGGGAAAGCCGGGCGCGGAACCGACCAACAGGATGGTATTGGGCGTGATGGCCCGGCGCATCGCGTCCACATCGGCCCGGTAGTCCGGTCCCACAGGTACCCGCACGGCCCGCACGCCAAAGTACTGGGCTGCTTTGTCAAAGGCCGGATGCGCGCTCTCGGGGAGCACCATCTCCGGATGAAGGATGCCCTTCGTCGCTCGAGCCCAGTCCCGATACGTCTTCACGGCCATGAGGATGCTTTCGGTGCCGCCCGAGGTCACGTTGCCGCAGATACGGGCCGCGGGGTCCTCCCGCATGGCCGCTTCCGCGCCGGCCATCCGGGCGACCATGGCTACGATTTCCGCCTCGAACTTGACCGCACTGGGCCAGAGGTCCGGGTGTAGCGGGTTACTCTGGGAATGGAGCGCATACACGCGGTGCAGGAAGTCCATCCATTCGGGATCACCGTGGTACACCGCTCCCGAGGCGTACCCTTCCTGCCAACGGGGCGCTTCCCGTCGCGCCAGCCCTTCCAGAACACGCAGCACTTCCTCCTGTGGCAGGCCCTCTGCAGGCAGATGAAGGAATTTGGGCACCGCAGGGTCCTGGTCGTAAGGATGCAACTCCCGGCGCAGCATCTCGGCCACACGACGAAATTGGGCTTGCAGCATACGGCGCACCGCAGGCAGACGACGCACCCATGGCTCCAACCATCGGGCCAGCCACTGGGGAAGGGAGGAAAAGGCCGGCATCTCCGGGCCCGGGGCAGATGCATAGGAAGTCGGGGATGTGGAATCCGACATGATGAAAACCTCACTAAGCGTCGGGGACGTCTGAGGAAAGTATAAACCAGAAAATCGAGTCAGAGTTAGCCGCCCACGATAACCTCGTGCCCGGCCGCCTGCAGGGCCCGTAACGCCTTTTCCACGTTTTCCTGCTGCACCAAAATGTAGTCGGTGTCGTACGTGGAAAGGACGAAAACGCTGACCCCGGCTCGGGTCAGGGGCTCCAGCAAGGAAGCCAGCACCCCCACCAGGTCGAAAGACAGGGGACCCTGGACTTCCAGGGCGCGCCATCCCCGGCTTGCCGGCACCTCGGTGGGGAGGTACCGGGCCGGGCACACCACGGAGAGTTCGTGTGGGGTGCGAATCACGGCGACCAGGGGCCCGCCTTTTGCCCAGGGAGGTGTTTCCTCCTGAGGAGCGAGGCGAGCAATGGCCAGTTCGTGGGGAAGAAGGGTGAGCCTCATGGTTTCTGCCGGCGGTACCAGCCCTTCAGGCGGCGGTAGGCATCGAGAAAGGCCCGAAATTTCTCTTCGTACACTCGACGATGACGGGGATTTGGGGAATATACCGCTTTCACGGGTACGTGGGCGGCCATGTCTTCCAACCGCGTCATTCCCAGGGCAAGGCCCGCGAGCAGGGCTACCCCTCGTACGCCCGCCAGGTCGGGTTCCTCGACCTGGGCGATAGGCCGGTCCAGGACGTCGGCCAGAATCTGGCTCCACAGGTCGGAACGGGCGCCCCCGCCGATGAAGCGGATGGTCTCAAAACGCCGGCCTGCGAACTTCTCCACGTAGCCCAACAACCAGCGCAGGTTGAGGGCCACGCCTTCCAGCACGGCCCGGGCCACTTCGGCCCGTCCGACGCCTAAGGAAAGACCCAGGAAGCCACCCCGGATGTCAGGGTCCTCCACCGGTGTGCGTTCGCCATAAAGCCAGGGGAAGAAGGTCACCCCGCGGGCTCCGGGCGGTGCCTGGGCCGCGAGGGCGTCCATACGCTTGTAGGCATCCTCGGGCGCGGGGCAGGTGCCCAGAGGGTCTTCACCGTAGAAGAAGGCGTCCCGCAGGAAGGTCAAGCTCGCACCCGCGGTTTCCTGCTCGTTGGCGATGAAGTATCGGCCCGGTACGGCCGCGGGCAGGGAGGCCATGTTGTGGAAGAGGTCTGTTTTCTTGAAAGGCACATGACAGGTAATCCAGGAGGACGTGCCAATGTAAATGTGAGGCTCGTAATCCTGGACCGCGCCCGAACCCAGGGCCGGGGCCTGTACGTCGGGCGTACCCATGACCACCGGGATTCGGGGTGGCAGCCCCAGTTCCTCCGCGGGTTTGGGGAGCAGTGGACCCAGCACGTGGGTGGTGGGATAGAGGTCCGGGAGTTTCTCTCGTTCCAGGCCGGCCATTTGTAACAGGCGCGGGTGGTAATCCACATGGTCGATGTGTCGGTTGTCCGTCACCCAATGGAGCACGATGGTGGCGTAGTCGGAGGCGAACTTCCCTGTGAGACGCAGGTTGATGTAGTCCTTAGGTTCCAGGAACTTGTACGCGGCTCGGTAGACCTCGGGTTTCTCATGCTTCAGGAAAAGAATGTGGGCGATGGAGTCCTTGCCTGAATGGGCGGGAATACCCCCGGTGAGGCGAATCCACCAGAAGAGTTGAGAGAGGCCGTAACCTTCCACAGAGGGGAAGCCCCCGGTGATTTCCCGCACGTAAGGTGCGCCCCGGGTGTCCATCCAGATGATGGCCGGGTGAAGGGGTTCCCCTTTCGGGTCCACGGCGACGGTTCCGGACCAGTGTGTGCTACACGCAATCGCGATGACCTGCTGTTGGGCCTCAGGGATTTCGCTCAGCATCCGTCGTACCAATCGGGTAATGACCGACCACCAGTCCCTGGGGTCCTGCTCCGCTCCCCCACCGGGAAGGAAGTGGGTAGGCGTGGCATCGGTCTCCCGCACATGGGCGACGATCCGGCCCTGGGGCGTCACCAGGGCCACTTTACACGCGGTGGTGCCCAGGTCGATAGCCAGGATAAGTGGAGAGGCAGGGGCACGCATGGGGAGGTGCCTCCGGGAGGGGTTGGCGATATTGTACTCGAAGTTGGGCCTGGTGTTGAGGAGTTTAGTTATGGGGTTTTGGGGTGTAGGGTACATGGCTACACGCAATCTTTTACTCGAACACCATACCCGAACGCATCCTCCCGTCAGAAGTTGAGTATAATGGAGACGACTTTCCCC
>WFUL01000114.1 GCA_015484985.1 Anaerolineales bacterium
CCTCTGCAGGCGGGCCTTTTCCTTTTGGAACGCACAGGTCTGGCCAGGCACTGGACCGCAGGAGCAAAGAAGAGATAATGTAGCAAACGGCGGAGCCGCTTGCTACATTATCTCTCTTCATCCGGGGTCCCGGACCCAGACAGACCTGTGCGAAACATTGGGTGCCTTTCCAAAGCGGCACCATCTTTTCTCCCACTTCGGCAACTTTTGAGTGCACCCATAGAGTTGTGACGCCTGCCGAGAAAGGACATCAGCGTTTCGCGTAGGACGAACCGGGCCTCAGGCAGGGATGATAGACCCCCTACCTCCTTACTTATGTCCGTGCCCCATAACGCAACAAACGCAGAGCGTTCAACGCCACCACCAAGGTGCTCCCCTCGTGGAAGAAAACCGCAAGTCCAATGGTGGCGACTCCCGCCAAGGTAAGGGTGACCAAGGTTATGATCGTGCCAATGGCAATGGCCAAATTTTCCCAAATGATGCGCTGCGCGGCCCGCCCTAACCCTACGGCAAAGGGAAGGCGGCTTAAGTCATCGCTCATCAAGGCTACATCGGCCGTTTCCAACGCCACATCCGTCCCAGCTCCTCCCATGGCGATCCCAACGGTCGCAGCCGCCAGAGCGGGGGCGTCATTCACACCGTCTCCCACCATGGCCACCTGTCCATATTGTTCCAGCAGGTCCTGTACGGCTTTCTGCTTATCCTCGGGGAGCAATTCCGCACGAAATTCGTCAATGCCCACCTGCCGAGCAATGGCCGCCGCCACTCGAGGGTTATCCCCAGTGAGCATCACTGTAGTACGGATGCCCAGGGCTTTCAGGGCCGCAATGGCACTGGGAGCTTCAGGACGCAGTTGATCGGCCACCGCAATCACACCCACAACGTCCCCATCCACACCCACCAACATCACAGTCTGGCCCTGGGATTCCAACCTCTCCACCAGGGCAAAAACTTCCTTCGACAGGATAGCGCCCTGTTGTTGCAAAAGTTCCGGCGTACCCACCACGACCTCTCGACCTTCCACACGAGCCTTGACGCCCTTCCCGGGAATCGTCTTGGCCTCTTCTGGCTCAGGCCAAGAAAGGCCCTTCTCTTGCGCAGCCTGGAGGACAGCCCGAGCCAAGGGGTGGGTGGAACGGCTTTCCACCGCTGCGGCCCAACGCAAAACGGCTTCTTCATCAAAGGCGACGGTCAACCGGCGAATTTCGGTGACTCGAGGTTCACCTAAAGTCAACGTACCCGTTTTGTCCAAAGCCACAGCTTTGACCCGTCCCATATTCTCCAAATGCACACCCCCCTTAATCAGAACACCGTTCCGAGCCGCTTGGGCTACCCCGGTCAACACCGTCGCCGGTGTCCCCAAGGCTAAAGCACAAGGGGAAGCAGCCACCAACAGCGTCATGGCCTGCAGAAAGGCTTGGCGCCAGGGTACACCGAAAGCCAGCGGAGGAACAAGGATAAGCAGCACGTCGGCCACCAAAATAGCAGGCACGAAGATGCGGGTGAAGCGCTCCGTAGCCTGTTGCGTAGGGGATTTTTGAGACTGGGCCTCAGCAACCATGCGCATCACACGCGCCAAGGTGCTATCCCGGGCTAAGCGGGTGACCCGAATTTCCAACGTTCCCTCCCCATTCACCGTGCCCGCAAAAACCGGATCGCCCGGGGCTTTCTCCACGGGGATAGACTCCCCCGTGATCGGCGATTGATCGACTGCGCTATAGCCCGCGACAACTTCACCGTCCACGGGAATACGTTCCCCAGGACGCACCACGACGATTTCACCAAGGGCCACTCGCTCCACCGGTACAGTGACCACCTGTCCATCTCGACGAACCAAAGCAACTTTCGGTGTCAATTTGGCCAATGCCCGAATGGCTGCACGAGCTCGATCCAGGGCCCGCTCTTCCAAAGCGTGCCCCAAACTGAAAAGGAAGAGCAACAACGCGCCCTCGCCCCACTCTCCTATGGCGGCGGCACCACCCGCGGCCAATAACATGAGTAGGTCCGTGTCCAGTTCTCGATGACGGAGATGTCGCAAGGTATGCCGGGCGATGTCGTATCCGCCAAAGAAATAGGCCGCACCATACAACAGGGTCGCGACCATGTCCGAGAAGAGTCCCACCCGGGGCCCTAACCAACCCACGAAAACCAGTAACCCGGCCAGAAGACTGAAAAGTAGCTCTCGCTCTTCAGCGAAGCGGGCTCGCCATCCCTGTAAAGGTACCCGATATCCCAATTGTTCTACCCGTCGCTCCAGTCTTCGTCGGGACACCCGGCGTGCGTCGTACTCCACCCAAGCCAAGGCCGAGGCGAAGTCCACTTTCGTCGTCAAAACACCATCCGTACGTTCCAAACCGTGTTGAATGACCACGGCGCAATCGGAACAATCCATACCCTCAATGGGGATCTGAACATGATGGTAACGGCGTTGAATCGCCTCCCCCACCTGCTGAACCCATTGCAGAAGATCTTTGGACGTCAATTCCTGGGCATCATAGTACAACCTCATGCGTCTGTCTGTATCCTCGCCCCGCCACTCCACCCGGAGCACTCCGGGGCGCTCCTGCACCCTACGTTCCACCCGCTCCCAACAGGGATCATCCTGGGGAGGAATTTGTTTGGTGAAGATAGCCGGTGCCTCAATATCCAGCACCCGTTCATTGGAATGGTGCTGTGTAAGCGGCATCGTTTCCTTGCGGTCATCCATCAGCATAACCTCCCGCTACGACCTTATCAATCAAATCTGTGCTCAATTGCTCATGAATTGTAACACTGAAAAAGGGAAAGGTCAATCCTCCTGCTTGCGCTGTCGCATACCTTTGTCTTGTGAGATTTAAGACAGCTGTAGCGATATTTGCACTCAAGGACTACACGAAGAACGCTGAGGGAGGCGTAGGTCGAACACAAGGAAACCATCCCCTTCCATAACCACGGGATAGCACCGGGTCAAAATCTCGCGCAATGCCGGCTGCTGCTCCCACTGCCCCATGGCCGTAACCAGGAAATAATCGTAACCCCGCGTACGGTCCCGGAAAAGGGACCAAGCATCTTGCGGTTCTCCCTTCCAGACCCGTTGCAATTCCAGAATGGCCGCAGTAGGCCAGACGTCCATCCCCCGACCACCGTAGTAGTTCATGCGGAAACCGAAATCCTGTAACAGGCCGATGTAACGGCCTTCAGGTAGCTGCGCCACAAGGGTCTTCCAGAAAGCCGGTTCGGCCCGGTAATCCTTTTCCCGCAGTTGGCGCACGGAGACCGCCATAGCGTAGACAACGCTCGCGGCTACGGCCAAGGCAACCACGACCTTGGCCCACCAGGGGCGCTCCAGGAGAAGGGGATACAGCAACGCGGCCAGGGCCGAAAGCCCCAGGGCAATCCAGGGCATCAAGGGGAGATGATAGTAGTTGTGGGTCATCGCCTGATACGGAACAGCCAGGGCATAGGCCCCATAGCCTAGTACCCAACCCAGGCCCAGGGCCAGCAGGCTTCTCCGAGGATTCAACGTATACCCCAACACGGCCGCCAGCAACCAGGGGCCGCCTAACCATTTGATGACCGTATGTCCCCAACGCACATAGAACAGGGGCGAGGTCCAGAATTTCACCATAGGCAGGGTCCACATGCCCGTATAAGCGCCGATCAAACCTCTATAGAGGCCGTAATAGCCCACCAGGCCCGCAGCCATACCCCCAAAGAGCAGCCAGGGCCATAGGGTGCGCCAAGCCGCCCTCCGGGAATCCCGCATCAGGCTCAGGAAGAACAGCGCACCGGCTAAAGGGAAAACGGCATAGGCCTTGACCACGACGGTTAACGTGCTCAAGACCACCGCCGCGAGGGCCCAACCCGGGCGGTCATCCTCCAGCCAACGCACCCAGGTATAGACCGACCACACCATGAGCATGACCATACCCGGGTCAGGCTGGAAGGCCCGCCCCGCCATGACAGCGAAGGGCAAAAAGAGGAAATACAGAGGGCCCGTCAGAGCCGGCCAGGGAGGCATCCAGCGGCGGGCCAACAGGTAAAGGCCCAGGCCGCCCAACACCCAAAAGAGGGAGGTGTAAATCCGGGCTACCCACAACACCTCTCGACCCAAAAGCAGATACGTAGCCGCAACCAGAGCATCCAACAAGGGCGGCTCCAGTTGGGCCAGGCGGCGGTACAACCCTTCGGCCCATTCCTTCTCTTCAGGTGTCGCTCGGGGATTCCAGCGATAATAAAGATAGCGGGCCGTGATGGCCCCCTTCAACTGACGGACAGGATGGAAATCAAGGGGCGGGTCCGTCAGGTCGTACAGCCGGACCGCCCATGCCAGAAGCAAAACCACCAACAAAACCAGATGATGGACGCGTTTCCTCACCCTGTCACTCCATCACCAAAACTGCCTGACCAACGATGCGACCGACCTTCAAATCGGCCAGGGCTTCATTGGCCTGTCGCCAGTTGTAGGGCTGCACGGTGGTCTGAATGGGGAGGCGTCCAGCCAGTTCCAGGAAATCCCGGGCATCCTGGCGGGTGACGTTGGCCACCGAACGCAATCCCCGCTCCTGGTAAATCAGGTCATACGGCATCTCGGGAATCGGGGTCATGTAGATGGCGTTGATGGCCACGGTCCCGCCCGGTCGAAGCACCTGCAAAGCCCGATGCACGATTTCCCCCGCAGGCGCGAAAATCAGGGCCCGGTCCACCCGTTCCCCCGGGTCTTCTTGGGGATGGCCGGCCCATGCGGCTCCCAGTTGGCGCGCGTGCTCCTGCCGCTTCGGCGACCGGGTGAACACCAGAACCCGATTCCCCCAGTATCGCAACACCTGGATGACCAGATGCGCACTGGCCCCAAAACCGAACAGGGCCACCGTGTCTCCTGACTGCACCTCGGCTACACGCAGGGTACGGTAGCCAATCACCCCCGCACAAAGCAATGGCGCCGCATGGACATCGTCAACGGCCTCGGGTAACGGAAACACGTAATCCGCCCAGGCCACCATGTACTCGGCATAACCACCATCCGCATGAAAACCCGCAAATTGGGCCCGGGGACACAAATTCTCCAGGCCTCGACGACAGAAATCGCACTGCCCACAAGTGTGATACAGCCACGTTACGCCCACGCGCTGGCCCACTTGCACCTGAGTCACCCCCAGACCCAGGGCTTCCACCGTGGCCACCACCTGATGTCCAGGGGTGATGGGATACCGGGGTGGCCGAATCTCCCCTTCTACTGTGTGCAGGTCCGTGTGGCAGACACCGCACGCATGTACCTTGAGCAGCACTTGCCCCGGCTCCGGTTCGGGCACCGGAACCTCTTCCAGAACCAAAGGGGACGTTTCCGCCGGACGGGGCTGGTACAATCGCCAGGCCTTCATGGTTCCCATATCCCATCTCTCCTTTGAACGGCATACCCAACCCCAGCAAGGCCACCGGCGCACCTGTGGCCCGCCATAACCACGTATCCCATCAGGATCCCTGTTCCGGGACGGTCTGCACCGGCCAAGGAAGGCGCCGTCGGATTTCAGCCTCCAGGCGGTCCAGCAAGGTTTCGGCTTCCTGCGGTGTGGCACCCTGGGCCATGAGGCGCAACATCACGCCTTCGGGCCCACAAGCCAGGCCCAGACGGGGATTGTCGCCGGATTCCAAATCGCCCAGGCGTTCATCCACCAGGGCTTCGGGTATGTCCGGGACGAAGAGGGTGCGCACCCGGACCGTGCGCCCTTGCAGAGTGAAACGTCGCCGGAGATACGGCAGAGCGTGCTCCTGAAACATGGCCTCCATCTCTCGCGGAACCCCTGGCAGGGCCAGGAGTACCCCCTGGTCCGCTTCCACCACGAAGCCTGCCGCGGTGCCCACAGGGTTCGGCAGGGGATGGGCACCTTGCGGGAGATAGGCCATACGTCGTGCGTTCTCCCGGGGCTCCCGGCCTCGTGCTCGATAGCGGGCCACGATGTCCTGCCACAGGTCCTCACGGAAGACCAGAGGGCGGTCCACGGCCTGGGCCAGAGCCCGTCGGGTAGGGTCATCCACTGTGGGTCCCAGCCCCCCGGTGGCCACCACCAGGTCGGACCGCGCCAGGGCTTCTCGCGCCGCTGTCCGAATCTCGGGAATGTCGTCGGGCACCACGGTGATGCGCTGCACCGGCAGCCCCACTTCTCGCAGCGCCCTGGCCAGGAACACCGCGTTGGTGTTAAGGGTCTCCCCGAGGACCAGTTCCGTACCGATGTTAAGCATCTCCACGCGATACATCCGTGTTCCACCTTCACCGGTTGATGAAAGCGGCCTTGCCATTTACCAGAACCCGGACAGGTAACGTGGGTGGTTGCACCGCCAGTTCCACTTCATAGGATTCCACCTGTTGGGCACAAGCCTGCCCCTCGGCAGGTGCCTGAACATAGAGCAACAATTCCACCGTTCCCGGGGGTGTGTTGGGTTTCACACTGGCCCGCAACCGGTGACAGGGCGACGGCAGCTGGCCGGTCACCACCACCTTGAGCACGGAACCCGTCCACACGGCCACCGCGGTCTCAATCTGGGCCTCCCGCAGGCCTTTCCCCCGCAATTCTTTCAAGGGTTCCAAAGGAACGGGTGTGGCCAAGGGGCCCAGCATCGTCGAAGGTGTACTGGCCGCTTCCGAAGTCGGTTCAGATTCTGGAGAACTACATCCCCAAAGGACAAGCACACCCCCTACCAACGCCAGGAGGAGCACCCAGCGCGCGTTCATGACTACACCTCCTTCCCATCCCGGAGATTTTCGGGATGAATGGGTCTGCCCCATTCAGGACGATTCAGGATTCGCGCGAAACTTCCGCCAATATCGCTGAATTCCCAGGGCCGACATCCAGGTCGGATTCACCAATTCGTACTGTTCGTGTTGCTCCCGCGCCAGGCCGTCTTCCTGGCCGATTTTCCATGTCCAATCCAACAGGGCCTGGGTCAGGGTCTCCGTGTCGGGCTCCTGAGGCATGAGTTCCTCCAACAGGACCTCAAGGCCGTCCAACACCGCCAGAAGGCGTTCGCCATGCCATTCAGGGTCGTCCACAGGACCGAAATGCGTGAGCACCCACTGCCGCGCCGAAGCATCCAGCAGTTTGCGGACACTAGCCCGCCAAGTCTCCAAATGGAACTCCGGGGGTGGTGTGGGCAGACGCACATGGCGCGCACCAGGCAGACGCACGCCGGCCACGTCGCCGGTGAAGAGCACTTCCCCGTTCCACAAATAGGCATAATGATGGGTTGCGTGCCCCGGGGTATCCAGGGCGACGAAAGTATGCCCATACAGGGTAAAAGGCTTGCCGTCTTCGGGAATGACCACCTGTTCCTCCGGCACCGGAAGGAAGTAACCCCAGAGCAAATCCATCTCGTTCTGATACAGGCGACGGGCCGACTTCAAAAGGCGCTCCGGGTTGACCATGTGCGGAGCCCCTACCGGATGAACGTGAATACGCGCACCCCGCCGGGCCAACGCGCCCGCAGCACCGGCATGGTCCAGATGGATATGCGTTAGGAGCACGTCGGTGACGTCCTCCAACCGATAGCCCAGGCGCTCGAGGCCACAGGCCAGCGCCGGCAGCGTGCTTCCGGGTCCGCTTTCGACCAGGATGACGCCTCGTTCATGAGGAATGGCGAAGACAGCGATGGCCGCGGGATACCCGCGAAAGTACAGGTCAAGGACGTGGTACTCGGCCATATTCACGCCCTCCGAGGGAAGGGTGACAGGGTCAACGCGCCCAATTGCAAGGCCTCGGAGGCCCGGTCCAGGGCATCCACAGCCTCCGGCGAAAGGGACCATCCCAGGGCCCCCAGGTTGCTCTGGGCCTGGCGCTCGTTTTTAGCCCCGGGAATGGGAATGGTCCCCTTGGCCATGACCCAGTTCAGGGCAATCTGAGCAGGGGTTTTGCCTCCGTAATCCTGACCGATTTCGTTCATCAACCGAATCAAACGTTGCAAACGTTCCAGGAAGGCCCGGGGGTAAGCCCGCCTTCGCCAGTCTCGAGGCGGGTTCTCCGGTGTGTACTTACCCGTGAGCATGCCCGAGGCCAGAGGAGAATAAGCCACCACCGCAATCCCCTGCTCCTTGCAGTACTCCAGGAACCCGTTGAACTCAATTTCCCGTCGCACCAGGTTGAATTCCACCTGCACAGCCGTCAGAGGATAGCCCGCGTCTTCCAGTACGGCCTGGATGCGCTTCACCTGGGCCAGATGGACGTTGCTGGCCCCTGCGGCACGGATCTTCCCTTGACGTAACAGGGGCACCATGGCCCGGAACCAGGTTTCCACGCTCCGGGGCGGGAAGGGCCAATGCAGATAATACAGGTCAACCGTGTCCCGGCCCAATCGTCGGAGGCTGGCCGCCAGGGCCCGATGCAAACTCCCTGGGGTGAAACGCCAGGGATAGGGGAAGAACTTGGTGGCGATGACCAGACGGGACAGTACCTCATACTTGCGGCCGAAGGCCTGAAGCAAACGCTCCGAACGTCCCCAACCGTATACCTCGGCGGTATCGAAAAAGGTAATGCCCGCCTCAATGGCTTGTCGGAACGCGCCTTCCAGGTCGCTGTCCTGATAGGTACGGCCATACCCCCAGAAAAAGCGGTCGCCCCAAGCCCAGGTCCCCAAACCCAGCGGTGATACCTGCAACCCGGACTTACCCAGGGGTACAGGGGTCAGGCTTCGCGATTCGGCACCACTTCCTTCGCTTTGGCTTGCAGGCGTTGCCATATCTCCCGCTTCTCCTTCGGGGGTTCCAGGACCTTGTCCACCAGGCCGTACTTCACGGCGTCCTCAGCCGTCAGGTAAAAGTCTCGGTCTGTATCCCGCTCGATAATCTCCAGGGGCTGACCGGTGTGGGCTGCCAGGATGCGATTCAATTGTTCCTTAAGGCGCAGAATCTCTCGGGCCTGGATTTCAATATCGGTGGCCTGACCACGAGCCCCGCCTAAGGGCTGATGCATGTGAATGGTGGCATGGGGCAGGGCGTACCGATGGCCCGGAGTACCGGCCGCCAGAAGCAGGGTCCCGAAGGACGCCGTCATGCCCACGGCCACGGTACTGATGGGATTGGAAATCATCTGCATGGTGTCATAGATGGCCAACCCGGCGTAAATCTCCCCTCCGGGGGAGTTGATGTACATGTGAATCAGGCCTTCAGGGTCCTCACGGTTCAGATAGAGCAACTGGGCCACGATGAGATTCGCCACCTGGGCGTCAATAGGAAATCCCAGGAAAACGATGCGCTCCTTCAGGAGCAGTGAGAAGATGTCGTAGGCCCGTTCCCCCCGGCCCGTTTGCTCAATCACCATGGGAATCAAACTATGGAACGTCATGCTTGGCCTCCCTCCTTGGAGGATTCGGAGACGGACACCGACACCGAGGTATCCGCTTGGTGCTTCCCTTCTTCTTGGGCTTCGGATTCGGACACCTCAGACGCGGCCTCCCTGGTTTGAACCGCTTCGAGCTCAGTTGGACCTTCTCGTTGCCCCGCAACTTCGCTGGCTTCCTCGGCCGGCTCAGATTCATCTTCTTTTTCGTCTTCCTCTTCCCCTCGCGCCAGCGCGGCCAGCTGTTCCAGGCCTTTGGCATGGAGGTATCGGTTCAACACGTCCTGCAAGTGATACTCAAAATGTCCCCGCTCGCGACGCAACAAACGCCGGGCTTCTGCCTCCGTGAGCTTCTTCCCCTGGGCTTGAAGCAAATCAACCAGCACGCGATGGCTCCAATATTCCACTTCCTGTTGATTGACCTCGATACCCTCGGCCTTGACGAAGGCATCCAACACCAAATCCCGGACCAGATCCTCTTCCACCTCGCTCCTGAGCTCCTCTTTGAACTCTTCCAGGGTTTTGCCCTGTTCCTGGAGATACTCCTCGAGATCCACATCCCGTTGAGCCAGGTACTGTCGAATCTCCTCCACACGCTCCTGGAGCATGGTCTCCAACATGGCTTGAGGATAGCGAACCTGGCTTTGGGCGACCAGGGCCTCCAGCACCTTTTCCCGGTATTCCCGGTCATATTGGCTGCGCCGGTCTTCCTCCAGATTTGAACGAATGCCCTTTCGTAAATCCTCCACCGTCTCGTACTCGGTGTGTTCCTTCACGAACTCATCGGTGAGGTCCGGATAAACGGGCGTTTGCACTTCTTGGACCTCGACCTCATATTCGAAGGTGTATCCCCGCATGCTTTCGTTCGCGGCGTCGTCGGGGTAGGTATAGGATAGCGTGAGCTTATCCCCCTTCTTGGCTCCTTCCAATTGCTTGGAAAAACCCGGGAAGGGCCATTCCTCAGGGTCTTCGTCCTCTTTGACCAGCAGGGAGACTTCTTCCTCGGGAATATGGCGGGTCTCAGGCGTCTCGCCCTCCTTGGCGGGAGGGGTATATTTCCCCTTGAGCGTCATCTGAACCACGTCGCCCACCTGCGCCGGACGGTCCACCGTCTCCATACGCACGTGCATACGCCGCAGGTTCTCCAGGGCCCGTTCCACTTCCTCTTCATCCACCTGGGGCGGTTCGTAGGGTACCCGCAGGGCCTTGTAATCCCCCAGGTCCACTTCAGGTTCCAGAGGCACCTCAATTTCCACCACCAAAGGTTCCCAGGAAACGACCTGTTTGACCTGTCCCGGCAGGGCGGGTTGCACCTCGGCCTCATCCAGGATTTGGCTGTAGTAGTCGTCCAAAAGGGTATCCAGCAACTCCTCCCGTACAACCGTTTCGCCAAAGTGGCGAACCACCACCCCGTACGGGGCCTTACCGGGACGAAAGCCAGGCACGCGTGTTTGCAGGGAGAGCTTGCGAGCCACTTTGCGCTTGGCCCGCTCCACGGCCTCGGACGTGAATTCCACCACCAGTTTAGCGTGATGGGTTGGCAAGATTTCCTTGGTGACCTTGAACATGCACCATCCTCCATGGATATATCTGGCAACAAGCGCCTTGTGATTATACCCCGTTCATCGCGTTCGGGAACAGAAGATGGCATGAGGCAGGGTCGCCGCCTCATGCCATCTCGATATCTGTATGAGGCTTCTGCAGACCTTGAGAAGCCCTTCCTCGTTATTTCAGCGTGAGCAGAAAGGCAATGAGGTCCTGTAGATCCTGCTCGCTCAAACCTTTATAGGTAGGCATAACCCCCCTGGGGAAACCCTCGACCACGTAAGCGTTGGGGTCGAGCAGGGACTGTTTGAGATACTCCGCCGCGCTCATCCCCGGCACGCGCTGGGCGGCTCGCGTAGCCACTCCTGCCAAGGAAGGACCCACCAGGGTCACGTCCGGCTCCAAGGAATGGCAGGAGGTGCACCCCGCCTGCCCGGCCACCGCGGGGGAATTGAACAGTTCTTTGCCCCGCTCAGGATCACCCGTGACGACAACCTCTTCTTGAGCGGGCCCGCCGCCCTCGGCGGCTCCCCCAGGCGCCGAGGTTTCCTTCCCACCACACGCGGTCAGTGCCAGAGCTGCGAGTACCACGAACACCAACAACAGAGTCTTGCGCATCATGATTCACACCTCCTTATAGGTTCGATATAAGCACATCCGCAGGACTGTGTAGAGCGAGGAGAAAAATCACTAGGCCCTGAATCTCCTCCTCGCTCAAGAATTCCTGAACGTTGGGTGGCATCACGTTTTTAGGATAACCCGACACCACATGGGCATCGGGATCTGCGATAGATTGATATAGGTATTCTACCGCTAAAAATGCTAAGACCGAAGAAAGCGAAGATCATATAGGCAGCGGTCTCGCCGCTACCCACATGATCTCTTTTTTTCCAGTGGTCCCATATCCGGTCCGACGTGATGTATTTTAAAAAACCTTGCCCACCAAGGGTTGTTCCAAGGCATGTTCTGACCTCACCGACACGAAGGCGATGAAGGGCGAGCGTATTGCCGGATGCTCTCACTTCCAGGAGCCCACCACCAGCAAAGTCAAACCCAGTTCGAACACCCAGGGGGCTTTGAGGGTGGAAAAGGAGGACCCTCCTGCATCGCACACCTCTTCGTGAGGATTATTTACGGACCTCCACGTCCACAGTGATGGGATCATACTTCTCGAACCTCAAGGTCAGGGAAAAACGAGTTCCTTCCTGGAAGTCCACTTTTTTGCCCATACACATGATGTGGAGGCCACCCGGACCAAAGACCACTGTCTCTCCTGGGGGCAGGGGCACCCGTCCACCTTCCACAGGACGCATGCCCATGGAGCCTCCTTCTTTCTGATACGTCTCGTGGATTTCCGCCTTTTCACAGGCGCCTGTCTCAACCCCGATAAGGGCATCTTCTTCAGAGCCCGTGTTACGCAAAGTGAGATAAATCGCGCCCATTTCTGTGACCATCGGGGAGGAGCGAGCCCAAGGGTCTTCTACGACAATTCGAGGACCACGGGCCGCTTGGCATGCGCCCAAGAAGACCATACCCACCAGGCTAATCACCCAGGGAACCCAACCACGCATGAGCATCCTCCTCACGAAAAGGTTTAACGCCGCAACAGATATTTGAGATCGGCAGCCATTTGTTCCGGCGTAATGCCATCCGGACCAAAAGTAGGAGGAAAAACGACTTTGAGATAGCCTTCAGGGTTGATGAGCAAGGTGGAGGCCGTGTGTTCCACTGGATAGCCTTCTTTCTCTTGGCCCTCTGGGTAGTTATAGAAAATACCGTAACGGGTGGCCACTTCTCGAATCTGTTCATCGGTGCCTGTCAACCCAATAAACGAAGGGTGAAAGTGTTGAACATAGGTCGCCATACGCTCCGGGGTATCCCGTTTAGGGTCCACAGAAATCATAATGACTTGTAATTTCTCAGCATCCTTACCCAGCAACTCCATGACACGTGCCAAGTCCGCAAGAGTTGTGGGGCAAACATCAGGACAGTAGGTATAGCCGAAAAACAACAGCACCCACTTTCCGCGAAAATCGCTTAAGCGTACCGGCCCCTCAGCCGAGAGGAGCTCAAAATCATAAGCAGGCTCTGGAGATTGAACGACTGTACCGGCAAAGTCATGGGGACGAAAGCGCCAGAACAACCATCCCGCCAGGACGAGCACCCCAAAGATGACAAGAAGTCGTTGAACCCAAGTTTTATACATGATTCCATCCTCCTCTGCCTATGGATGTGCCTTATTGATGGTCACTGAGTTACTGACATCATCTCTTGAGATTCCTGGGCCAATTCCGCAAAGGTTATACCCTCTAACTCTCGGCGCACCAGGTGCTGGAGCCGAATCCAACGCTTACGCACAGGACAGGTGCCGACAAGCGGACAGGTATCGACATACTCAACACATTCCGAAATTTGGGGAGCCCTGTCCACAGCAGCTACCACGTCCCACAGGGTAATGTCCTCCGGAGCATGGGCCAGTTCCACCCCTCCCCCAGCCCCTGAATAGGTGCGTATCAAGCGGGCACGAGCCAGTTCCTTGAGTAGACTGTATAGCATAGGAAGGGGTATGAACATTTCCTCACTCAGCTGCTGCGACGATAATCGCGTTCCGGGCGGATGTCTGGCCAGTCCCAGGACCATCCGAATGGCGTAATCGGTACGCCGATTGATGAGGAAGTGCATACGCCCCTCTCCGATATTCAGCTTACTGGACTTTGTAGACCTTTTTGGTCAAGTATATGACATCCAAATACCCTCCCAAAATGACATTTGTCAAGTCTTGACCACAAACGACTAAATCCGTTTCCCTAACGAAACAAACCCCATCCCCTTATCGTATGCCCCTATCTTCAGTACGGCATTGTTTCTCACCTCATCGTAGAGGCACGTTGGAAAGGCTCGCTTTTGCAAATTTGCACACGCTCTTTAATTCCATTGCAGGGACTTGAGGTAGATGCTGGGCCGCATACACTATGGTGGGAAGAATATCGTAACAGGACTTAGAATAGTGACTGTATCAGAAAGTGAACAGCACTACTTCACCCCCCAGGTTTTCGCTGCTGAAAAAATCTCCGGGAGGGTCCACCATGGGAAACCCCAGTGCCTGGCGTACTCATGAAAGAACTTTGAATAGGCTGGAACACCTTGAACACATTGAAGACCGCCACGTCCACAAATCACCACCCCCAGGGAAACCATATGCCAGGTACCATCACGAAGTACGTCTTTGTTTCACCATACGGGTCATCCTCCCTTCCTCTGCGTGCCTCGATGTTTTACGGCAAGGAAGTATAAGCACGGACCTTACGTACTAAATCGTGACAATTGTCACCAGCGGTTCCATTCTGCCCAGATGGCAACAGTTATACGGCAATCCTTCCGGTTTCCCGGAGGGTTTACCCCTTGGCAAGGGGGGTCTAACCGTTATAATCGGAAAGAACAAAACACAAGCAAATTTCGGGAGGTGGAACATGGCAGCCAAGGGTTACCTGGTGGCCGTCATCGGCGCCGGGCCAGCAGGGCTGTACGCGGCACGGGCACTGGCACAGAAAGGTGCGCGCGTGGTGGTCTTCAATCGCGACATCAAGCCCGGGGGTCTGGCGGAATACGGCATCTACCATGACAAGCACAAGATGAAGGAAGGGCTGCGCAAGCAATTCCAGCGCATCCTGGAGATGCCGGGCGTCACCTACCTGGGCAACATCGCCGTAGGTCAGCAAGGCGACCTGACCCTGGACGATTTGCGAGACCTGGGCTTCCAGGCCATTTTGGTGACCACGGGCGCGCAGGGGACGAAGTCCCTGGGCCTTCCCGGTGAGGACCTGGAAGGCGTATACCACGCCAAGGAAATCGTCTACCACTACAACCTGCTGCCCCCCTTCAGCCAGCAAACCTTCGCCATCGGGCGACGGGTGGGCATCATCGGTGTGGGCAACGTCATGGCCGACATCGCCACCTATCTGGTCAAGGAACTCAAAGTGGACGAGGTCTACGCCATCGCCCGCCGGGGGCCCTTCGAGGTGAAGTTCGACAAGAAGGAATTCAAGCGCTTCGCCCGCAACCTGGACGTGGAGGACTTCGAGAAAGAGATTGAGCGCATCGCCGAGCGCCTGCGCAAGGTGGGACAGGACCCCGAGGAAGCCAAGGCCCACATCCTGAGCATGGTGGAAGGCGCGCCGGAAACCGGGTCGCCCACGGTGTTCCGCTTCCGCTTCCTCTCTTCCCCCAAGCGTATCCTGGGCGACGAACACGGTCGGGTGAAGGCCCTGGAGCTGGAAGACACGGAACTGGTGCTGGAAAACGGCCGCACCAAGGCCAAGAAGCTGGGCACCACGTACACCCTGGACGTGGACACGGTGATTTTCTCCATCGGCGACCGGGTGGACCCCAACTTTGGCCTGCCCCTGGAATGGAACGCCTACGCCACCAACCCCAACCCCCGGTTCCCGGTGGACGGCGTCTCCTACGAGGCCTACGACCCCGAGAAGGGCGAGCCCATCGAGGGCATCTTTGTGGCCGGCTGGGCCCGCCAGCCCAGCACGGGCCTGGTGGGCACGGCCCGCAAGGACGGCGAGAACGCGGCGGACGCCCTGTGGCAGTACCTGAAGACCCTGGAGCCCGCGGATATCGACGTGGACGCCGTGGTGGCCCAGATTCGCGCCAAGGTGAGCAAGCCCCTGGTCACCCAGGAGGACCTCAAGCGCCTGGCCGAAGCCGAGAAGGCTGAGGCTGAGAAGCGGGGCGTGCCTTACTTCAAGTTCGACTCCAACGAGGCTATGCTCCAGGTCATGGGCCTGTTGCCCGTGTCCACGGGGGACTAAACGGCTCGTGGGGACCCTTGGCCTGCGCGGTCACCGGTTCACCTTCTTACGCTCACGTTCCACGACAAGGACGGGATGGCGCCATCCCGTCCTTGTGGTTTTAACCGCGGCCCGAATCCAAGTAGAATGGGAGGGACATCCTCCCGGACGAGAAGGACGAGCATGCGGAAACGCATCCTGGCGCTGCTCCTGACGGTCCTCGCGCTGACCACGCTCACGGCCGCGAACTACCAGTTCGCCCGCATGGCCCCTGGAGGGAACGACTTCCTCCCCCGCTGGCTGGCCCTGCGACTGTGGCTCCTGGAAGGGAAGGACCCTTATGCCCCGGAGGTCACCCGCGCCATCCAGTACATGATTTACGGCCGACCGGCACGCCCTGGTGAGGATGTGTCGCATTTCGTCTATCCCCTGTACGTGGCTGTGGTCCTGGCTCCCTTCAGCCTGCTCCCTTATACCCTGGCCCGGGCCCTTTGGATGACGGTTCTGGAACTCAGCCTGGTGGGGTTGGCCCTGCTCTCGGCCCGCTGGGCGGGGTGGCGTCTTTCGCCCCGCGGTCGCCTCGCCCTGGTATTGTGGGTCGTGCTGGGGTATCACGGCCTGCGGACCATCGTGTTGGGACAGTATGCGGGTTGGAACGCGTTCCTGATGGCCGCCGCCCTGGTCCTTCTGCAGACCCGCCGGGACCTATGGGCGGGCATCCTGCTGGCCCTCAGCACCGTCAAGCCTCAAATGGCCTTCCTCCTGCTACCCTGGCTCCTCCTCTGGTCCTGGGGCACCGGACGCCGCAAGATGGTCTGGAGCACAATAGGGACCCTGGTCTTCCTCTGGGGTACCTCGTTCGTCTTGCTCCCCAACTGGCTTACGGGCTGGATTCGGCAGGTCATGGAATACCCCTCTTACACAGGCCCGGGTTCTCCGTTTACTGCACTGGCCGCGTGGATGCCCCTCCCTCCTGAAGGTCAACGCCTGGTGGGGGTCGGGCTCCATATTGCGGGCTTGCTGTACCTGCTTTCCCTGTGGAAAAAGACCTGGAAGGCCCAGGGCCGACCCTTCCTATGGGTCACCGCCATGACCCTGCTCATGACCAATCTCCTGGGGATACGCACGGGCACGACCCACGCGTTGATGCTTATCCCTGCTGTGGCCCTCATCGGAGCCTGGTATACCGAGCGGGGTCCGGGTGGGATGCGGCTTCTTGCAGGGCTTTTGGGCCTGCTGGGCCTCGGGGAGTGGGTGCTGTTCCTGGTCACCCTGCGCGGCAATGCCGAACATCCCATCATGTTCTTCCCCCTGCCTCTGGCCGTATGGATAGGGCTGGAAATGGTGCGACCCGTTTTTGCCAGGGAACGAGTCTGAAGTTTGGATAGGAGAGCGAAAATAAAATGATGGGGCGGCGAAGTCGCCCCACCATCTTATTTCTTTACCCGATACAGGGTAACGCCGCCTTCCCGCCAGACCGGAGTCAGCGCCGCCAGCCATGCAGGAGGGGAACACAAGGCGCTTTCCCGTGGCGTCCATAACACCCACTGCACGGACCGGGCCCGAAGTGCGGACAGTACGCGGGACCCGTCCTGCTCACATAGGGTTTGCACCACCCAGGTTCGCTCCGCTTCGGCCGGGTAGGTTTCAAAAATGTGGCCGTAAAAGACCCGATGCCCGGTGAACGCGGGTACATAGGGACCGGTTTCCGGGCCGGTGAGCACCCGCTGGTCCGGGGGCAGGTGGCGGGCCATCCACTGCAGCGCGCGCCATTCGCTGGGGGAAAGGAAAAGCATACTGCCGGGAAAGCGCGCGTTGAGGATGGCCCCGCCAATCATCAAGGCCCACGTGGGGGCCAGAAGGACCAACACCATCCAGCGGTGGTGTCGCGGGCGTGGCGTAAGCCAACGCATCGCCAGGGTAACCAAGGGCACGGCCATGCCCAACCACATACGTCGTTGCAGGGCCAAGGGTGCCAGGGCCCAGGCCCATCCCGCGGCAATCCAGTACCCCGCAATACCCAAGGCACCCTGCCGCCACCATCCCAGCAAGGCCAGAATCCACCAGGGGGAAAACAAGAACAGCGTTTTCCCAAATCCCTCAATGGGGGTCTGATTCTGGGCGTTCCACCCCGCCAGCCAGGGGTCCTGATGCACCACCCACGCCACATAGGCCAGATAAGGTACCGCGCCCGCACCCAGCCACAGGGCCATCCATGCCCGGGAGCGGGCTTCAGGCCACGCCTTTTCGCGCGCCATGCGCAAGGCCCACAGTCCCCAGGCGGTGCCCGCCACCAGCACGCCAAAAGGGGCCAGCAAGGCCAAAGCCAGCCCCAAAGCCGCCATTCCCGCCATGACGCACACGCGTTCCCCCTGCTGCCAACGACGCAACCAACCGGGATGCATGGCCAGGGTCAAAAAGGCCAACGCCCAGGGGAAGTGGGCATTGGCCAGGGTGGAAAGGAAGGGATAGAGTTCGGGGATAATGGACCCATAACCGACCAGGAAGCCCCAGGCCTCCATCCCCACGGCCCATACGCTCCACGTCCAGGCCGCGCGCCACGCGGGGAGTTCTTCCCGGAGGGAGCGAAACCACAAGCCCAAAGCCACCACCAGAAAAGCCCCACCCAACAGACGCGCGGCATGATAGACCACGGGAATGGGCACATGGAGGAAGCGGGCCAGGTGTCCCAGGGCCAGGTGGAAGACGAACAGATACGCCGTGGGTTCGGCGTCCGCGGTATAAGGCAGGCGAAAGCGCCAGGCGCCATGGTAGCCCTGTTGCATTTTGGCGAAATAGGAGAGCCCGTCGTAGAGGTTGTAAATCAGCCCCACGAAAACCCGTCCCTGCCATTGTCCGATGAGGTACAGGACCGCGTAGGGCAACAGCGTGACCAGCCACAACGTCACCACCAATCCCATGGCCTGGCGTCGGAAAGGAGAAGCCCTCGGCATGATTTCTGGACCTCACGAACCCAACCTGAGGAATCTTTGGTTACAAAGATGGGTATACTTTTTTACATCCTGCCCTGGGAGTCCGGCCATGAGCAAACCCACCTATGATCTCCTCACCATGGGCCGTTCGTCCATTGACCTGTACTCCCTGGACGTAGGCAAGCCCTTTGTGGAAATCACCAGATTCGCAGCCTATGTTGGAGGCTCGCCCACCAACATCGCGGTCGGTGCCCGGCGCCTGGGCTTGCGCACCGCCTTGCTCACCGCGGTGGGAGAGGACCCCGTAGGGGATTTTATCCTCCACTTCCTGGAAAAGGAAGGCGTGGAGACGCGATTCATCCCCCGCAAATCCCATGCCCGAAGTAGCGCGGTGGTATTGGGCATCGAACCCCCGGACAAGTTTCCCCTGGTCTTCTACCGGGACAACGCGGCCGACATCTACCTCACCATCGACGACGTGCTCCGGGCCCCCATCGCCGACTGCCAGGCCTTCGAATTCGCGGGCACGAATCTGAGCCGGGAACCCAGCGCCAGCGCGACCCTGTTCGCCGCGGAACAGGCCAAGCGGGCCGGCGCGACCGTCTTCATGGACCTGGACTTCCGCGCCGACCAGTGGCACGACCCTCGGGCTTACGGCGTCATGGTGCGGGCCGCCTTGCCCCTGGTGGACATCGCCATCGGTACGGAAGAGGAGGTGCTGGCCGCGGTCCTGCAGGACCCTTCCCAGGTGGCCATCCACGATGCCACCATCACCGCACCCGAGATTCGGGGCGACCTGAACGCGGCCATCCGGGAAATCCTGGACCGGGGTCCCCAAGTGCTGGTGGTCAAGCAGGGGGCCAAGGGCGTCACCGTGTACCCCCGGGAAGGCGAACCCATCCCCGTCCCCGGATTCCCCGTGGAGGTCTACAACGTGCTGGGCGCGGGAGATGCCTTTGCCGCGGGCTTCATTTTCGGCGTGCTCCAGGGCTGGGACTGGTACAAGGCCGCCCGTCTGGGCAACGCATGTGGCGCCATCGTGGTCACCCGGCACGGCTGCGCCAACTTCATGCCTTACTATGAGGAAGTCACGGCCTTCATCGAGGAACGAGGTGGATTCTGAATGGTCGATGGTCGTCGGTCGTTGGTCAGCGGTCAGCCCGCTGCCGACTACCCACTGCTGACTGCCGACTGCGCACAGCGCACCTTCCGGAGGGAAATGTATGGCGAACAAAACCCTGTCCTGTCCCGAATGCGGGCCGCTTTTTGGCGTGCTGATGCTCCTCAGCGCACTCTGGGACCTGGTGGCCGCAGGACTTCTCTTCCTGGGCATCGTGAGTTGGGGTCTCCTGGGCCTGCTGTGCGCGCCCCTGCCCATGCTGGTCCTCCTGGGTTTGTGGCTCAAGTTATGGGTAGCCGCGCGACTGCTCAAGCCTTTACGGGAACGCTATCCCAAGGCCTTCCCGCCCATGAGCCGCGCGTTTTTCTACGGCATCCTGGGCTACACCGGCTTCTCCATTCTGTGGGGCAATCTCTTCGGGCTTCTGGCGGTGATTCTCTTCTTCGCCAGCAACCTCTATCGGGACCCGGAAGCCATGGCGTTGGTGTTGTTCAAGGCCGAAGAAACGGCGACCACGACCGAGGGTTAACCGAGTAATGAACATGGCCTCAACGGGATGGACCGTCGCGCTGAGCATCCTCATCGCGCTGGCCAAGGCCCGGGTGGACCGGGGTCGATGGTCGTAAGTCGTTGGTCGTTGGTTGGCAGTTTTAGCGACGTGTATCCCACACAACCGACGATCAACATTGACCATCGACCATTGACCATCGACCAACCATCAGGAGGTGTCCCATGGCTCGCACGATTCGCCTTACCATGGCGCAGGCTCTCATTCGATTTCTCAAAAACCAATATGTGGAACGGGATGGCCGGGTTATCCCCTTCTTCGCGGGTGTCTTCGGCATCTTCGGCCACGGCAACGTGGCGGGCATCGGCCAGGCGCTGCAGGAGCATCCTGACTTTCCCTACTACCAGGCTCGTAACGAGCAGGCCATGGTCCATCTGGCGGCGGCCTTCGCCAAGATGAGCAACCGCCTGCGCACCTTCGCCTGCACCTCTTCCATCGGCCCCGGCGCGACGAACATGGTCACCGCGGCCGCGGGAGCGACCATCAACCGGGTCCCGGTGCTCCTGCTTCCCGGAGACATCTTCGCCCGCCGTAACGTCGCGCCCGTGCTCCAGCAACTGGAACAGCCCTACACGCAAGACATCTCCGTCAACGACGCGTTCCGGGCCGTGTCCCGCTACTGGGACCGCATCTACCGCCCCGAACAACTGCTCTACGCCCTGCCCGAAGCCATGCGGGTGCTTACCTCACCCGCGGACACCGGCGCGGTCACCCTGGCCCTGCCCCAGGACGTCCAGGCCGAGGCCTTCGACTACCCCGAGCACTTCTTCGAGAAGCGGGTCTGGACCATCCCCCGACCCCGGCCCGACGAGACTCTGTTCCGCCGCGCGGTGGAGATGATTCGCCAGGCCAAGCGTCCTCTCATCATCGCGGGTGGCGGCGTGATTTACAGCGAAGCCACCGAGGTTCTGCGGCGATTCGTAGAGCAGACGGGCATCCCCGTGGGCGAAACCCAGGCCGGCAAGGGCTCCCTGCGCTACGACCACCCCTTCAACCTGGGGGCCATCGGCGTTACGGGCACCTTCGCGGCCAACACCATCGCCCGGGACGCGGACCTGGTCATCGGCATTGGCACCCGCTATACGGACTTCACCACCGCGTCCAAGACCCTGTTCCAGAACCCAGAAGTGCGCTTCATCAACATCAATGTGGCCGAATTCGATGCCTACAAGATGCGAGCCCTGCCCCTGGTGGCCGACGCCCGGGTGGTGCTGGAAATGCTTCTGGAAGCCCTGTCCGACTACCGAACGGACGAAGCCTACCAGGCCCAGGTCAAGCGACTCCATGACGAATGGGACACGGAGGTCGAGCGCCTGTACAACGTACAACACGGTCCTCCTTTGGCCCAGAGCGCGGTCATCGGTGCGGTGAATCGGGCCGCGAGGGAGAAGGGCGTGGTCATCTGCGCCGCAGGCAGCCTACCCGGCGACCTGCACAAACTCTGGCGGGCCCGGGACCCCAAGTCCTATCACCTGGAGTACGGCTACTCCTGCATGGGGTATGAGATTCCCGGTGGTATCGGCGTGAAGATGGCCGCGCCCGAACGGGACGTTTTCGTCATGGTGGGGGATGGCTCCTATCTGATGATGCCTACCGAAATCGTCACCGCGGTACAGGAAGGCATTCCCATCACCATCGTGCTCCTGGACAACCACGGCTTCTCCAGCATTGGCGGCCTGTCCCAGTCCATCGGGAGCGGCGGCTTCGGTACCCATTACCGGTTCCGGAATCCGCAAACCGGCCAACTGGACGGTGACGTACTGCCCATCGACTACGTGGCCAACGCCCGCAGCCTGGGCGCGCACGCGGTGCGGGCCAACTCCATTGAGGAACTGGAAGCCGCGCTGGAAGAGGCCAAGAAGGCCGACCGGGTCACGGTCATCGTGGTGGAAGTGGACCGGGAGAAGCGGGTGCCGGGCTATGCCTGGTGGGACGTTCCCATCGCAGAAGTGTCCACCATGGAGAGCGTGCAGAAGGCTCGGGCGGAGTACGAGAAGCACGTGAAAGAAGAGCGCCACTTCGTGTAAAAAAGAAGGCGGCGCAGAAGCGCCGCCTTCTTTATCTCTCCTTCCAGGTCCACGCACCGCAAATGGAAACGATGGAACCAAACTCAGGGTCTGCGGGGCAGAGTTCGTAACGGGTAATGGTAGCCGGACGACCCTCCAACAACCGGAGGTAGAGATACAGGGGAGGAAAGCCGCAAATTCGGAAGCGGTCCTGCACCTCCGCCACGGCCTGGAAAAAAGCGAAGGGGTCTCCCTGGGAAATGGCATCCATCAAGCGCTGGTCTTCACGCTTCAATCGCGCCCGCTCTTCAAGACCCCAGGGAGACGGGTCCCCAAAGGCCGGTCCCACATGGGCCAGGTCCACCGCAGCCACCACCAGGGTAGGCTTCTCGTCCACCACCGCGCGCAGCGCATCCAGGAAACTCTCCAATCGAGGGTCTTCCCAGGGTACCCGGCCCGTTTCCAGGTAATGAGCAAAGGAGCCGACCAGAACGGGGACCACTTCCACAGGCTGACCTTCCCGCACATGGTGGGCCCACACTAAGGCCAGTTCAATGGAATGCTCTCCTCGGTGGTGAAGTTCGTGCTCAAAGGCTTCGTCCTCACCCCAGGCGCGCGCCAGCAGGTCCACAGCCTCCCGGTCAGTAGGCAGGACCCCGTAAGGGGTCGCGTAGTGTTGTCGGGTCAGGGTCATGGTGCCGGGGTCGCCGTTGTGGTCCGTGCCCAACACGACGATGCGTTCCACCTGCTTGACCTGCTCCGCGGCCGGGAACCAGGTAACCGCGTACACCGCGCCGCCCCGTTCGTAGTCAATGTGAGGGGTGACCACTCCGGCCAGGGGTGCTGCAGGGGTCTCCGGCCACTCGTCCACCCGCACCCGGTAGGCATCAAAACGCTGAGCCAGGTCTTCAGGCTCCACAGGATACACCTCCCCTCCATGGACCAAAGGCCGGTGCGTTGCCTGGCGATATTGCTCCAGGGCCTGCTGATAGGCGTTACGGAAGCGACCGTTGTCCAGCATGAAGGCCTTGTCCAGCGCCTGGACGAGCTGCTTGAGGGCCTGCGGGGGAACCTGCAACCCGAAGCGCACCGCGACGGTGTGACGAATCTGCTCCAGCGTGTGCTGACCATCCATGAACATCAGCGCCGCGGCCAGATCACCGGGCACGAAAATCATCTGGTCGGTCAACCGCAACGGGTCTTGTAATACCACCCCCCGACGGCCCTGATACGTGGCCGGTTGGATGCGCAGGTCACGCAAGCGGGGGAACAGGTCAAAAACGCGAGACATGGGACCTCCAGGCGGAAAGGATGACAGATAGTGAATGGCCGATGGCGGACGATGGTTGATCGATGACTCTCGGGTTCGCCTCCAAGCCACAACCACCGCCCACCACCCAACGACCGACGAACGACAAACGACGACCGACGACTTAGACCACATTGTACTCGCGAATGAGACGGTCTTCCTGGAAACGAGCCAGGTCAAGCATGGAAACATCCACGGTATGGGCTCGACCGTCCAGGAGGATTTCCGCCATCAGGAGACCGGCCACCGGGCCGTGCATGAACCCGTGACCGGAAAAACCCGCGCACACGTAGAACCCTTCCACCGGAGTAGCCCCGAAGATGGGATGTGCGTCGGGGGTGACTTCGTATAAACCGGCCACCCGACTCATCACCCCGGCCTGGGCCAGCATGGGCAGGCGCGCCATGGCCGCCTCCATATGGACCAACTCCCACTCCGGGTCAACCGAGGTATCGAAACCGGGCTTTTCGTTGGGGTTGGACATGCCTGTGAGTACCCCTTTGCCTTCAGGGTGAAAGTAGAGCGCCTGGGCGAAGTCGATGACGAAGGGAAAATCCGGCGGCAGGTCCGGGAGAGGCGTGGTGGTGAGCCACTGACGACGTAAGGGCGTCACAGGAATGTCCACACCGGCCATCCTTCCCACCACGCCGGCCCAGGGGCCCGCAGCGTTGACCACCACGGGCG
>WFUL01000115.1 GCA_015484985.1 Anaerolineales bacterium
GGCCCGCCGGGCCGAGGAACACTTCGTACGAGTCTTTCAACAGCGAGATTTGCCTGAAGAGATGCCCGAATATCCGTATCAGCCCGATAAGCCCATTGTGGAATTGCTGGTCGAAGCCGGGCTGGTGGGCAGCAAAAGCGAGGCCAAGCGCTTGTTGCGCCAAAAGGGTGTGCGCTTCAACGGCGAAATCATCGAGGACTTCCATGCCACCCTCCCCGGCCCCGGTGTCCTGCAGGTGGGCAAGCGACGTTTCGTCCGACTGGTGGTCTCTTCCCCGCAACCTCGGAATGCGTAAACCGGAAGGATGAGCGCGCCCACGACCTCTCCTCCGTCCTGGTTCACCTTCGAAATCGTGGCCGAAGACGGTCGCGCGCGGGTGGGACGTTTCTACACGCCCCACGGCGTCCTGGAAACCCCGGTGTTCGCGCCGGTGGGCACCCAGGCCACGGTCAAGGCCCTGACCCCCGCTCAACTGGGGGATTTGGGGGTGACGCTGGTCCTGGCCAACACTTACCACCTGTACCTGCGCCCCGGTGCCGACGTAGTGGCTCAAATGGGCGGTTTACATCATTTCATGGCCTGGCCCCATCCCATCCTGACGGACTCGGGCGGGTTCCAGGTCTTCTCCCTGGCCGCCATGCGGGACATTGACGACGACGGCGTGACCTTCCGCAGCCATCTGGATGGCTCCCTCCACCGTCTCACGCCGGAAAAAGCCGTGCACATCCAGGAACAACTGGGCGCGGACATCATCATGGCCCTGGACGAATGCCCGCCGCCTTACGAGCGCGCCTACAACGAGGAGGCCCTCCGCCGAACCCACCTCTGGGCCGAACGCTCCCTGAAGGCCCACACCCGGAAGGACCAGGCCCTCTTCGGCATCGTGCAGGGAGGGGTCTTTCCGGATTTGCGGGAACAATCCGCCCGTTTCATCGCTTCCCTGGGTTTCCCGGGCCATGCCATCGGCGGGCTTTCCGTAGGCGAAACCAAAGAAGAGATGTACGCCATGCTGGACGTGGTCACCGCGGTCCTCCCCCGAGAGAAGCCTCGCTATCTGATGGGCGTGGGCACCCCTGAGGATATCGTGGAAGCCGTGCGTCGGGGCGTGGACATGTTCGACTGCGTCCTTCCCACCCGCCTGGCCCGGCACGGCGCGGCCATGCTCAAACACGGAGGACGCCTCAACTTGCGGCGGGCCGAATTCGCCCGGGACCCGCGGCCCATTGACGAGCATTGCACCTGCTATACCTGTCAGAACTTCAGCCGGGCGTATCTCCGGCACCTCATCGTGGCCAAGGAAATGCTGGCCGCCACCCTCATGTCCATCCACAACATTCACGTGTTGGTGGACTTGACGCGGGAATTGCGCCAGGCCATCCGGGAAAAGCGTTTGGATGCCTGGCTGGCGCAATGGTACGCCCGGCACCGCGCGGCCTCGGAAACCAACCTCGCCGACCGCTGACCGCTGACCGCCGACTGCGAACAGCAGACTGGGGACGACCCCACCATGCGAGTCCTCTACCTGACCGAAGCCTATTCCCCCCACGACCGGCGATTCGTCCGGGCCATGGTGGATTTGGGACATCAGGTCTTCTATCTCTCCTGGCGGGGTCGACCCCGGCATCGACCTCCTGACCTCCCAAAAGATGTGGTCTGGGTAAACACCTTGGGGGCCCTGGCTCCCCATCGCGCGCCATGGTGGATGCGCGCCCTGGTCCGAGTGTTGGAGGACGTGGCTCCCGACGTCGTTCACGCAGGCCCGTTACCCTGGGGTCCCCTGGGACCGGCCCTCTTGCGATGGTCCCCGCTCATCAGCATGTCCTGGGGCTTCGACCTGCTTTGGCATGGACCCCGGAAGCCCTGGCTGGCCCTTCTCATGCGCTGGGTGTTGCGACGAAGCACGTTGTTACTGGCGGACTGCCGCGCGGTGGCCGTCCAGGCCATGCGCTGGGGGATGTCCTGGGACCGCATCGTGCTGTTTCCTTGGGGAACGGATTTGGACACCTTTTCCCCAGGTTCGGAAAAGGCGTTCCGAATCTCGTGGGAGTGGCCCGAAGACGTGTTCGTATGGGTTCACGCCCGCACCTGGAGTCGATACTACGGCGCGGATACCGCGCTTCTGGGATTCCTGCAGGCATGGCGTGAAGAACCCCGCTTGCGGCTGCTCTTTTTGGGCGGAGGTCCTCTGGAATCCTGGATACGTCGCACGGTGGCCCGGTTTCACGCCCAGGATGTGGTGCGCATCGTGGGTCGGGTACCGGAGGAAGCCCTGGCCCGATATTTCCGGGCCGCGGATGGTTACGTGAGCATGTCCCACAGCGACGGCTCATCCGTGACCCTGATGCAGGCCCTGGCCACAGGCCTGCCCGCGGTAGTGAGCGACATCCCGGGCAACCGGGAATGGGTCACGCCCGGGGTGGAAGGATACCTGGTTCCGGTGGGCGACCCGCATGCCCTGGCCCGTACGCTGGTACACGTCGCCCGCCTTCCCCAAGAAGCCCGTAAACGCATGGCTCAGGCCGCGCGACGACGGGCCAAAGTCCAGGCCCACTGGCAGATGCACCTGCGAAAACTGGACAGGGCCTATCATCGGGCGGTAGAATTGGGGAGCCCTGGCAGAGGGTGAGGTTTCTGTCCTCACTCTATCCGGTTTGGCCCCGTTGGGGCATACCGGGCTTTCGTTTTTGCCAGCGGAGCACATCGGCTTTGAGGGTGTGGAGGTCCGGTCACTGGACCGCAAACTCAACTTGGAGGAGGCATGTCCATGGCACGCGCCATCAAAATCGGAGACCGCTGGGTGGGCGATGGCTATCCTGTGTACATCGTGGCAGAAATCGGCATCAATCACAACGGCAGCCTGGAACTGGCCAAGCGCATGATCGACGCGGCCGTGTGGGCCGGCGTGGATGCGGTCAAGTTCCAGAAGCGCACCCCGGAAATCGCCACGCCGAAGGAGATGTGGAACAAGATGCGGGAGACCCCCTGGGGGTACATTCCCTACATCGAATACCGGCGCAAGGTGGAATTTGGGGAAGAGGAATACCGGGAAATCGACCGGTATTGCAAAGAGCGAGGCATCACCTGGTTTGCCTCGGTGTGGGATATCCCCTCGGTGGATTTTTTGGAACAATTCGACCCGCCGGTGTACAAGATTCCCTCTGCAGCCCTGACAGACCACGAGCTCCTGCGTTACGTGCGCAAGACCGGCCGTCCGGTGCTGCTTTCCACCGGCATGTCCACCATGGAACAGATTCGGGACGCGGTCAGGGTGTTGGGGGAAGAGGACCTGCTCCTGTTGCACACCACGAGCACCTACCCTTGCGACCCTGCGGAGCTCAACCTTCGCATGATTCAAACCCTGCGCAAGGAATTCCCCAACATTCCCATCGGGTATTCGGGGCACGAGGTGGGCCTGGTGACCACCGCGGTGGCCGTCGCCCTGGGTGCGTGCCTGGTGGAACGCCACTTCACCCTGGACCGGGCTATGTGGGGCAGTGACCAGGCCGCGTCGGTGGAACCTGGCGGCATGGCCAAGCTGGTCAAGTACATCCGGGTGACCGAAGTGGCCCTGGGCGACGGGGTCAAACGAGTATACGAATCCGAAAAGAAGGCCATGAAGAAGCTCCGTCGCTTCCTGGAACCCCCGTCGCCGGGCGTGATTGGGGATTGAGTCGAATTTTGTGCGTCGCATGGGAATACCCACGATGGCCGACGTTCCTGCGCGCTCCTTCCATGCCCTTCTACAACAGGTACCCGGAGTGGTAGGGTGGCCGGAAACAGACGTACCGGTCACGGGTCTGGCCCTGGATTCCCGTCGGGTGCAACAGGGGGACGTGTTCATTGCCGTACCCGGCACGCAAGTGGACGGTCATGCCTTCATCCCCCGGGCCCTGGAACGCGGCGCGGTGGCCGTGGTGGGGACGCGGCCACTCACCGAGTTGCCCGTGCCCTACGCCCGAGTGGCCAACGTGCGGCGGGCCGCGGCCCATCTGGCCGCCGCGTTCTACGGGCACCCCGGCCTACACATGACGGTGGTCGGGGTCACAGGCACCGACGGCAAGACCACCACATCCACCCTGATCTGGCACATCCTGCGGACCGCGGGCCTGGCCACAGGACTGGTCACCACCATCCAGGCCGACCTGGGTGGCAAACAGGTGCCCACGGGCCTGCACGTGACCACCCCCGATGCCATCACGGTCCAGGGCTTCCTGGCCGAGATGGTACGTAACGGCCTGACCCATGCGGTCCTGGAAGCCACATCCCACGGTCTGGACCAGCATCGGGTGGACGCGAGCCACTTCGACGTCGCGGTCATCACCAACATCACCCACGAACACCTGGATTACCATGGGACTTACGAAGCCTACCGCGCGGCCAAAGCCCGGCTCATCGAACTCCTTGCCGAGACCCCAGACAAACCCCAAGGCAACCCCCGCACCGCGGTGCTCAATCGGGACCAGGAAGACCTCTTCCCCTATTTGCGGGCCAAGGCACCGGGTCCCGTGGTCACCTTTGGCTTGCATCCCCAGGCCGACGTGCGGGCCGAAGACATCGCGAGCGGTCCTTGGGGACTGCGTTTCCGGGCGATTGGACCGGGGTTTGCCCTGGCCATAGAAAGCCCTTTGGTAGGGGAATACAACGTCCTCAACATCCTGGCCGCCCTGGCCGCGACGGTGGTGGCCCTGGGCGTGGATGCCCAGGCCGCCCGGGAAGCCGTGGCCACCCTTTCGGGCCTGCCGGGGCGCATGGAGCGCATCGACCTGGGGCAGGACTTCACCGCCATAGTGGATTTCGCCCATACCCCGGTGGCGCTGGAACGGGCGCTGCGGGCTGCACGACGGTGGACTCCAGGACGTATCATCGCGGTCTTCGGCTCCGCGGGCTTGCGGGACAAGGCCAAGCGGCGCATGATGGCCGAGGTCTCGGCCCGCCTGGCGGACATCACCATCCTGACGGCCGAGGACCCACGCACAGAACCTCTGGAGACCATCCTGGCGGAAATGCTGGCCGGCGCGCTGGCCCAGGGCGCGCGGGAAGGGGTGAACGTGTTCCGGGTGCCGGACCGGGGAGACGCCATTCGCCTCGCCGTGCGCATGGCCCGGCCCGGCGATACCGTGCTGGTATGCGGGAAAGGGCACGAACAGTCCATGTGCTTTGGCGAAACGGAATACCCCTGGGATGACCGCGTGGCCTTGCGTGCGGCCCTGGCCGAACACCTGGGGGTTCCGGGACCGAGCATGCCTTACCTGCCCACGTCCAGCCGTTCCACGCCTCGAGGTCGTGTATGACGTTCCAGGCCTGGCTCACCACCTTCCTCTTGCTCCTGGTGGTCGGCCTGATGCTGTGGGGCCGGGTGCGCCTGGATGTTTTGGGGCTTTCCGTGCCCGTGGCTCTGGTGCTGCTGGGCCTGGCCTCGCCGGGGGATGTCTTCCGTGGATTCGCCAATCCCGCGGTCTTGGCCCTGGTGTTCATCTTCATGGTCACCCGGGGGCTGGAACGCACCGGCGCGACGGACGCCTTAGCCCGTCGCCTCACCCGATGGGCCCGGGGCTCCGAACGGCGCACCCTGGCCGTGGTGACCGGGGTGACCGCCCTACTCTCCCTCACCATGAACACCGTCGCCGCGGCCGCGGTGGTGGTCTCCCCGGCCCTGGCCCTGGCCCGCCGTCTGCGCATGGCCCCCTCCCGGTTGTTGCTCCCCGTGGCCTACGCCGCCCTTTTAGGGGGCATGGCCACCTTGCTGACCACGGCCAATCTCATCGCCGATGCCGCCTTACGACAGGCCGGATACCCCGGCTTCACCCTCTTCTCCTTCCTCCCCGTGGGTATACCCGCGGCCCTCGTGGGGCTGGCCTTCATGT
>WFUL01000116.1 GCA_015484985.1 Anaerolineales bacterium
GCCCTGGCCCAACATGCCCTGGCACCCCAAGGTCTGGATGTGCTCAATGTGGACGAAGACGCACCCTGGCCTTCTGAGGAGCCGGTGCAGCGCGTACACATCTCCGAGGAAATCGTCCTGGAGCAGGAAACCATACCCTTCGATGCCAAATATGAACCCCTTCCCGAAGAACCCATCGACACCTTGAGGGTCGTGCATCCCGGCACCGTGGGCATCAAGGCCAAAGAGGTTCTGGTCCGCTATGAGGACGGGGAAGAAGTGGCCCGGGTCCCCCTGGGGGAGTGGGTGCTCCAGCCGCCACAGCCGCGCATCCTTGGGTATGGAACGAAAATCACCATCCAGACCCTCCAGACGCCTGAGGGACCTATTCAGTACTGGCGGGCCGTGCGGGTCTATGCGACGTCCTACTCGCCGTGCCGGGTATATGGTCCAGGGGGACCTTGCGACGACATCACGGCCAGCGGTGAGCGCCTGCGAAAAGGGATCATCGCGGTACGCCTTTCCTGGTACAGGTACATGAAGGGCATGCGGGTGTACGTGCCGGGATACGGGTTCGGCATCATCGCCGATGTGGGAGGTGGCCTGGGAGATCGGTTGTGGATTGACCTGGGATTCTCGGAAGAGGACTACGAATCGTGGCACCAATGGACCACCCTGTACTTCCTGGCCCCGCCTCCACCCCCCGACCGCATTCTGTGGATTCTGCCGCCATGAAGGGTCAAATCCGCGCCTTGTTGCGTCAATACGGTCTCCGACCCGACAAGCGCCTGGGCCAGCACTTCCTAGCCGATGAACGCCTGCTCCACCGTATTGTGGATGCCGCGGCCATTTCTCCCGAGGACACGGTACTGGAAATCGGTGCGGGCATCGGGAACCTGACAGTCCCCCTGGCCCAACGGGCCCGGCGGGTCATCGCGGTGGAAGTGGACCCCCGGCTGCGATTGCTCCTCACCCACCAGACCGAGGAGTACCCCAACATCCAACTGGTCTTCGCGGATTTTCTGGACCTGGATTTGAGGGAACTGGTGGGCGACGAACCTTATCTGGCCGTGGGGAACCTGCCCTACGTCATCACCTCGCCCGTCATCTATAAGCTCTTGCAGGAAGGGCCCCGGCCGCAACGTCTGGTGATTCTGGTGCAGAAGGAAGTGGCCGAGCGCATCACCGCAGGACCGGGGACCATGAACCTGTTGGGGCTGGTGGTCCAGCTCTATGGGGTGCCTGAGATGCTCTTTACCGTGCCTTCGGGTGCCTTCGTGCCCAAGCCGCAGGTGGCTTCGGGCCTAGTTCGGGTTGAGGTGTATCCTGAACCCCGACTTCCCGAGGAAAACATCCCGGACTTCCTCCAACTGGCCCGGACCGCCTTCGGGCAGCGACGCAAGCAACTGGTCAACACCCTGGCCTCCGCCTTAGGCGGCAAGGAGGCCGCGCGCGTGCTGCTGGAACGCGCAGGCATCGTCCCCCAGACCCGTCCGGAAGACCTGGGCCTGGAGGACTGGCTGCGGCTGTGGACCGCCGTCAAGGGAGCGGGAAAGATGGGACGGCTGACAACCCAGGAATGATGCACATACCCTCTTTCCCGGGCCTCCACAATGCTCACCATCGCCCGGCTTTCGCTGTGGGCACGTAGCACTTCCCCCTCCGGCGTCGCCGAGGTCACCAACAGAGTCAACGAGGTCTCTGCCTCACGGCAGCAGGACCAATTCCCCCCACGTGGTCGGATTCGTCAACCGGCGGAAGGCGCTGGTGGAGGCCATGGATTGCTGCACCTGGGTCCCCGGCGTGTCGTTGTCGGAGATGGCGGCATTGAAGCCCACCCGCAACCCCGGCTGAGGATACACCCCCAGGGTGCTCCAGGGGACCGCGACTTCGATTTGATACCCGTGGGTCCAGGGTAGGGCCGCGATGCGCACCTCCGTCGCCTGGCGCGCCATGCTGCGAGGATACCAGAGCCAGACTTCCGGATTCTGGCCCACCGGATTGCCTGGGGAAAAGCCCAATTGATAGTCATCTCCGTTGAGTGCCCGCAGGTTCTGGTCGCCGAACAGGTTCGTGTCCACCAGGATTTCGGTGCTGTCTCCTCGATAGAGATAGCGTCCGGAGGCCCGTTGCACGAACCGGTCATCCGTCACCTGAAAGGCCAGGTAGAGATGCGTGTCGTCCCAGGCCACGTAGAGTAGACCGCTCAGGTCCTGAGGGCCCTGATACGCCCCGGTACCATAGGTGATGTTGTTGATGGAAATGGGGATCATGAAGGACCACTCCCCAAAATCCCCGTCAATGGTGGGCGGCGAAAGGACCCGGGGGGCATAGATAACAGGCCCCGGACGCACAGGCACTACGGGCGTCCATCGGGCCGAAGAGGTGGGAATGGGCACCGGTGTGTTTTGGGGCCGAGGCGTGAAGGTGGGCGAAGCCGGTACAAACACCGAAGACGTAGGTGTCGCAGGCGCGACCATCGGCGATGGCAGGGAGAATGCACCCCCAGGTGTCGGTGTGACCGTGGGAGGAATTTGGACCCCAGAGCCAATGGGTATCGGTGTCCATAGCGGCGAGGCCGGAGGCTGCTCCACAGGCGCGCGACGTGAGAGTAACGTACACCCCACCACCAGTAGAGGAAAGAGCAAAATCCACCGAAAGCATTTCCAGACGCGCATCATTCACCCATCCTGTAAGTGAAGCACGTCGGCCACTGTACCCAGTTGAAATAATTGTACCCCACGTTGGATACGTTTGAGAAGATTGCTGAGTACCTTCCCGGGTCCGACTTCCACGAAAGTATGAACGCCGTGCTCCAACAGGTAACGCATGCTCTCGGTCCAGCGGACCCGTGAAGTGAGTTGGGCGCTGAGGTCGGCCAGCACTTCCTTGGCCGTGGTCAGAGGGCGGGCCGAAGCATTGCCCAGGATGGGAATTTCAGGGTCCTTGAGCTGGAGGGCGGCCAAGGCGCGATTGAAGGCCTCCTGGGCGGGGGCCATGAGCAGGGTATGAGCCGCGACGCTCACTTTCAAAACTACCGCTCGTTTTGCTCCCTGGGCTTTGGCCTCTTCCACCGCGGCCTCCACCCCCTCGGGCGTCCCGGCGATAACCACCTGACCAGGACAGTTGTCATTGGCAATCTGCACCAGACCCACCTGATGGGAAATACGGCGGCAGATTTCCTCCAAGCGTTCCAATTCCATACCCAAAATGGCCGCCATACGGCCGGGGTTCACCCGTCCGGCTTCGGCCATCAATTCCGCGCGGCGTTTGACCAGGCGCAGGGCATCGGCGAAAGACGCGGCACCCGCGGCCACCAGGGCGGTGAGCTGTCCCAGAGAATGACCGGCCACAAAAGCGGGTTTCCATTGGGCAATCCGCTGACGCCATACCCGGAAGGCCGCCACCCCGTGGGTGAACACCGCGGGTTGGGTCACGGCCGTTTGGTTGAGCTCCTCCTCGGGCCCTTCCCACATGATACGGCTGAGCGGGAAGCCCAGGACCTCATCCGCTTCTTCAAAAGTCTCCCGAGCCTCCGGATAGGCCTCGGCCAAGTCCTTCCCCATGCCCAGGTATTGGGACCCCTGGCCGGGAAAGAGAAGGGCGGTATGCTCCGGTTGCCATTCCATCGACATCCCTCCATCGCAAGAATTAGTCATCGTGATTAACCCCAAAGCGATGGAAAGATGCGGGAGAAAGATGCACCATCTCTCCATTTATGACCCCGGCCTCTCTTACATGGCGGGAGGCGAAGGAAAGACCTATATGGTAATTTTTGCAAGATACCAACCGGCAATAACAGCCAGAACCACAAGGATGGCAACCACCGCTAAAAAGCCCCAATAAGGAGGCTGTACCCACCAAAGCCCAAGACCCACACCATTGAGAACC
>WFUL01000117.1 GCA_015484985.1 Anaerolineales bacterium
CTCCTCGCACGAACGACCTTGAAAAGCCGACCCAAGGGTCCGGTCCCGACCCTGAAGGGGAGGAGGGGGTGACGGAAAACCCGGGGTTCGGGGCCGGACCCTTGGGTCGGCTTTTCGAGGTCGTTCGTGCGAGGACCACTCTTCCAGGAGGGTTTCATGGACGAATTACGGTACCGTCTGGCCCTGGCCGGCCTGCTCCACGATATCGGCAAGTTCGCCCAGCGGGCAGAGGCGGTGGAGTTCCGTCAGGCCTGGCGGGATGAGGCCACGCGCGCCGACTTCCGCTACGCCCATGCCTATCTCACCTACCAGGTGGTGAAGGAACTGGTGCCCTCAGACTGGGCGATCGCGCCGCTGGCCGCCTACCACCACGCGCCCAAAACCGCCGACCAGGCCCTCATCCGCCTGGCCGACCAACTCTCGGCTGGGGAACGGGCCACGGATGTGGTCGCGCGGGATGACAGCGACCGTCGCGTCCATCCCAAACAACTGCACCCCATCTTCGCCCGCATCGCCCTGGACGGCCAAAGGCATCCCGCCGCGGAGGATACCCAAAGATTTTTCTGGCCCCTGGCGGTCCTGCATTTGGATGAGGAGGTTGTCTTCCCCCAGAAAACAGCCCTGGATGAAGCAACAGCCTGGAAGCGTTACGAGGTCTTATGGCAGGCCTTCTCCCAGGAAGCCAAACGCCTCAAGACCGTCGTGGCGCAGGGCGCGCTGGACCTGCCCGGCTACCTGGAGGCCCTTCAGGCCCTGATGATGCGCTATACCTGGGCCGTGCCCTCGGCCTACTGGAAGACCGTACCCGACGTCAGCCTGTACGACCACAGCCGCATGACCGCGGCCCTGGCCGTAGCCCTGAGCGATTTCTCCGCCGAGGAAATTCAGGCATTGACCCGGGCCTGGCAGGCCAAGGACGGCCCGGCATGGGAGCAGCCTGTGGCCCTGCTGGTGGGCGGCGACATCTCCGGCATCCAGGACTTCATCTACACCATCGCGGCCAAGGGCGCGGCCAAGATGCTCCGGGGCCGCTCCTTCTACCTGCAACTCCTCACCGAGGCCGTGCTCCGCTTCCTGTTGCGGGAACTGGACCTGCCCTACACGAACGTGATTTACAGCGGCGGCGGGAATTTCTATCTCCTCGCGCCCCTTTCGGTCCGGGAGCGCCTGGACGACCTGCGCCGGCGGGTGTCCGAAACCCTGTGGCGCTACCACCGGGCCGACCTCTACCTGGCCCTGGGCAGCGCCGAGGTCCCCCTGAGCGGCTTCACTCCCGGTATGTTTCCCCGGTATTGGGGGCGGATGCACGCCGACATGCAGGAGCGCAAGCAACGCCGTTACCTGGAATGGGGCGAAGAGACTTTTCACGCCCGGGTTTTCACCGTACCCGAGAATGGCGGCAACCCTAAAGATGTTTGCAGCGTGTGCGGTAGCGAGACCCGAAAAGTGGAACACTGGGACGAGTGGGAAGGCCAGGAACGCATCTGTACCCTGTGCCGCTCCTTTGCCGAGACGTTGGGCGGGCCCCTGGCTCGTTCCCACCAGGTGCGCTGGCGCTGGATTGAGCCTCAGCAGGCCGACAAGCAGGCCGACCAACGGCGAGCCACGTGGCGCACGGTGCTGGCCGCCTTCGGCGCGCAGGTGGTCCTGGACGGCGAGCAGAAGGAAGAGCGGGAACAGAACCCCGCCTGGACACAACCCCACACCGTGTGGCTGCTGGACGACCCCGAACCGGGCGACTGGCCTGACGCGGACGCGCCGATCTGGCTGCGCTACAGCGTGACCCAAATCCCCTATGTGCGGGACGAAGCCGAAGCCGAGGCCATCAACGCCGCATTGCCCGCGGCCGAGCGGGAGGATAAAAAGCAACGGGCCAGCAAGGGGAAGCCGAAGACCTTCTCCCACCTGGAGACGCAGACCGAAAGCGGCTTCCACCGCCTGGGTGTGTTGCGCATGGATGTGGACCACCTGGGCCACATCTTCCGCGAGGGCCTGGGCGAACGAGCCACCCTCTCCCGGCTGGCGACGCTGAGTTTTCAAATGAGCCTGTTCTTTGAAGGCTACCTGGAGCGCCTCATTTCCGGCGACGACCCCCTGACGGGCGAGCCGGGAGGCCTGGCCCGGCTGATTTACGCGGTCTACGCCGGCGGCGATGACCTCTTCCTCATCGGCCCCTGGGACCGGATGCCCTACCTGGCCCTGCGCATTGTGGAGGCCTTTGCCCGGTACACCGGCGGCCATCCGGCCCTGCACCTGAGCGGAGGCATGGCCTTCATCCACGGCAAATATCCCATCTACCAGGCCGCGGAGGACGCGGGCGAGGCCGAAGACCGGGCCAAGGAGGAAGGTCGCAACCGTTTCACCTTCCTGGGCCGGGTGTGGACGTGGTCGGAATTCCGCGACCTGAAGGCCAGAATGGAGCGCCTGGTGGCCCTGGTGCGGGCCGCGGAGAAGGAGAAGAAGGAGAACCGGGCCATCCTGGGCGTGTTGCAGAACCTGGCCCGTCAGGCCGAGGCCTACCGGCAAAAGCGGGGGAAGAAAGCGGTCTGGGGGCCCTGGACGTGGCGCGCGGCCTACCAGCTGACCCGCATGGCCGAGATGGACGAAGCCCGAAAACAAGACTATGAGCAACTGCGGGACGAGTTGAAGGCCGACAACTTCGCCCACCTGGACACCTGGGCTGTCGCCGCCCGCTGGGCGGAATTGATGCTGCGCAAACGTCCTCAAAGAAAAGGGGAACCGCAGGCAGAGAAAGCATGAGCCTACCACGTTGATTTGGGAGGTGCCTCATGTCCGACATCCGAACCATCATGACGGCCGATGAGTACGGCCAGACGCTGGTACGCTTCGCGGAACAGCAGGCCCAGAACCTGGTCAAGCGCGGCCTCACCCGCAGCCAGATTCGTAACATCTTCACCGAGGTGCGCAAAATTGAGGCCCTGTGGAAGGTCAACCCGAAGCAGGCCCGCCGTCGTCTGGAAATGCTCAAGCCCAAACTGGCCTACCAGGCCCAACGTCATCAAGCGCGGGACCGGGACCCCGTCGGCCCGCTGGCCCGCATCCTCACCGAGGCCATTGACTATGTAAAGGCGGAGGACGAAGCCTCCTTCCGCCGTTTTGTCGAACTGTTCGAGGCCATCCTGGCCTATCACCGCGCCCACGGTGGGCGGGACTAACGCTTCAAAAGGAGGGACAACCATGACGCTGCATCGGCTATACGGTCGGGTGATTTTGCGCATGGACATTGAGGCGGTCACCGGGTTGCACATCGGCGGCGCGGGGGCCGACCTGGAAATCGGCGGTGTGGACAAGACCGTCATCCGCGACCCGCTGACGAATCAACCCTACATCCCCGGCTCCAGCCTGCGGGGCAAGATGCGCTCCCAGATGGAGAAACTGCTGGGCCTGCCCCAGAACCGGCGCATCGGGCGGGTGTACATCCACACCTGCGAGAAAGAGGAAGATTTTCTGCGCGACGGCGGCTGCCCGGTGTGTACGGTTTTCGGCGTGCCGGCCGAGCTGCCCTTCGCCAACCCCACCCGCCTGGTGGTGCGGGATGTCCACCTGGCCCCGGAAAGCGCCAAGCGCCTGCTGGAAGAGGCCTTCACCGACCGGCTCTATACCGAGACCAAGGTCGAAGTGGCCATTGACCGGGTGACCAGCATGGCCAATCCCCGCACCATGGAGCGGGTGCCCGCGGGCGCAGTCTTCGGCCCGGCCGAAATGGTGTTCAACATCCACCAAATCCCCCAGGATTTTGACCGTCTGGGCATCGTGCTCCAGGCCCTGCAGGCGGTGGAAGACGACTACCTGGGCGGCAGCGGCTCCCGAGGCTACGGCAAGGTGCGCTTTCGGAACATCAAGATTTTCGCCCGCCGCGCCGCCGACTATACCCAGGAGCACGAGGTGGCCCAATAC
>WFUL01000118.1 GCA_015484985.1 Anaerolineales bacterium
CTGCGGCACAGGCGCCAGGTGGGCGTGGCCATGGCTACCTCCGGGCCCGGCGCGACCCACCTCACCACGGCCATCGCCACGGCCCGCATGGATTCTTCCCCCGTGGTCTTCATCACCGGCCAGGTATCTGCTTCCCTCCTGGGGAGCGACGCGTTCCAGGAAACCGACATCACGGGCATCACGTTGCCCATCACCAAGCACAACTTCCTGGTCACCCGCGCGGAAGATATCCCCCGCGTGGTGCGGGAAGCCTTCCACATCGCCCGCACTGGCCGGCCCGGCCCGGTGGTCATCGACCTGTGCAAGAACGCGCAGATTGAGGAAGCCGAATGGTCTTGGCCCGAACGGGTGGACCTGCCCGGCTACCATCCCCCGGAAAAAGCCGACCCCCAGGACCTGGAACGCGCGGCCCGGCTCATCGCGGAAGCGGAGCGGCCCGTCATCCTCGCGGGGCAGGGCGTGCTCATGTCCGGGGCCATGGAGGAACTACGTCAACTCGCCGAGAAACTCCAGGCCCCCGTGGCCATGACCTTGCTGGGCCTGGGCGCGCTGCCCGCGTCCCACCCCCTGAGCCTGGGGATGATGGGGATGCACGGCGAGTATTACACCAACATGGCCATCCAGCATGCGGACCTGCTCATCGCGCTGGGGATGCGCTTCGACGACCGGGTGACGGGAAAACTGGAGACCTACGCGCCCCACGCGAAGATCATCCACGTGGAAATCGACCCCGCGGAAATCCATAAGAACGTACGCGCGGACGTGGCCCTGCTGGGCGACCTGAAAGCCGTGCTGCAGGACCTCATCCCCCTGGTGGAACCCAAACACCCTGAAGCGTGGTGGGACCAAATCGAATCCTGGAAGGCCGACACCCGCCGGCGGAACATCCTCTACCACAACCAACCCGGACCGCTGCGGGCCGCCCAGGCCATCCACGACCTGTGGAAGGCCACCGCAGGACAGGACGTCATCATCGCCACGGGGGTGGGCCAGCATCAGATGTGGACCGCGCAGTACTACAAACTGGAACAACCCTACCGGCTTATCACCTCGGGCGGGCTGGGAACCATGGGCTTTGGCCTGCCCGCGGGCATCGGGGCCTGGTTCGCCCATCCCGAAAAAGAGGTGTGGGTCATCGAGGGCGACGGCGGCTTCCAGATGACCCAGGCGGAACTGGCTACCGCAGTGCAGGAGGGGGCCAACGTGAAAGTGGTCATCGTCAACAACCAGTACCTAGGCATGGTGCGGCAGTGGCAGGAACTCTTTTACGAGAAACGCTACTCCGCGGTGCTCATGCACAACCCCGATTTCGTCCAACTGGCGAAGGCCTACAGCATCCCGGCCATGCGGGTGACGGAACGGGGGCAGATTCCCCAAGCCGTGGCCTTCGCCCGCGAACATCCAGGCCCCGTAGTCCTGGAGTTCGTGGTGGAACAGGAGGAGCACGTCTTCCCCATGGTGCCCTCGGGCGTGTCCCTGCACGAGATGATTCGGAGGCCGGCTGCGGTGAGCAGCGGGCAGTGAGCGGTGCGCGGCCCGTGGTCCGCGCACTGCGGACCGCCGACTGCCGGCCGCCGACCACTCCCCACGGAGGTGTCCCATGAACCCCAATGGTCCCCGACCCCACATTTTCATCGCCTGGGTGGAGAACAAACCCGGGGTGTTGAACCGGGTGGCGTCCCTGTTCCGCAGGAGGAATTACAACATCCACTCCCTGAACGTGGGCACCACCCAGGACCCCCGGGTTTCCCGCATGACCATCGTGGTGGAAGTTGAGGACGAGAAGGCCCATCTCATTGAGGCCAATCTGTACAAGTTGGTGAACGTGCTGGACGTACAGGACGTGACCGACCGGCCCGCGGTGGTGCGGGAACTGGCCCTCATCAAAGTGAAAGCGCCGCCGGGCCAGCGCACGGAAATCATCAACCTGGCCGCGGTGTTCCGAGCCGGGGTGGTGGACGTAGGAGCTGAGACGGTGACCGTGGAAATCACGGGCGCGCCAGAGAAGGTGGACGGTCTTATCGACCTGTTGCGACCCATGGGCATCATGGAAGTGGTACGCACTGGCCAGGTGGCCATGAGCCGAGGAACGGCCGCAGGCCGTCGGTATCTGCCCAGCACCAATAACGGACGAGAAGCCACGCGCATTCGTCGGTAAAGGCAAGAGCGATCTTGGCCAAATACCATCGACCGTTGACCAGGACACAGCACCTTGACAACGCCATATCCGACAGGGCCGGGAAGTTCCGCCCCGGCCTGCTCACAGGACGACCGGGGAAGATGTGACCCCACAGGCACAAAAGTGGCATTTTGCCCACTGGTCGACTACAATTTCGTCGACCAGGTTCTCACCTCAAGGAGCCATATATGACCCTTCCCGGACAGGCTCTGTGGCGGCGATTTTGTGAGATGCCGTTGTGGCGACATCCCTTCGTGTCATGGCTGGGGACTCTGGCCGCGGCCGGACTGGGCTGGGGGTTGGTGCTGTATACCACATGGAACTGGGGCCCCGGTGCCAACTCCGACGGCCTGAGTTACCTGGTGCTGGCCCGATACATCCACCGCGCAGGCGTGTATGGATATCCCTATCCCGACGGCACCTGGAAAATCATGGGCCATTTTCCCCCGGGTTATCCGTTGCTGATCGCCGCTCTGTTGCCTTGGGCCGGAAATGAAGCCACCGCGGCTTTATGGGTGAATCTGTTGAGTCTGACCATGGTGGTCTTGTTGACCGCGAGGGAGGTCTATAAAACGACACACCATGCCTTTCCCACCCTGGCCACCGTCTTCTGGGTCGCCGCGGCGTTTCCTCTGGTTCGCATCTTCGCCTGGGTCCTCTCAGAAGCCCCCTTCCTGGCCCTGATGCTGCTTCTTTCCTGGTCCACTGAAGCCTGGACCCGAACCTGGTCCCGTCGACGAAGCCTGCTGGTGGGCCTGGTGGTCGCTTGGGGGGTATACGTGCGCTGGATTGGCCTGGTCTTTCTCCCTTGGGTTACTTTTCTGGCCGGGTATGCCTGGTTTCGCACGCGGCGGGGTTCGTCTTCGGAACTCCTTCGAGCCCTCGTGCCCTTCTGGTTGGCTGCCGGGCTGCCCATCGGGCTTCTCTTCATGGCAACCCGACTGGCCAGTGGTGCGCTGGCCTCTCGCGCCCTTCGATGGCATCCACCCGGACAGGAGACCTGGCTCCAGGCCGCTCAGACGATAAGTGCATGGGTGGCCTCTCCGTTCGTCGAATTCTCCGCCCGCCAGGCCCTCTTGCGCGCGAGCGGTCTTCTCCTCTTGTTGGTCGTCCTGACCTGGATAACCATCCGCCAGAAGGCCCATCGCGCGACCCCGGGAGCTCCAACCTCCCAAATCCCCCCTTTTCTCTTCCGGTGGTGGACCTTTGTGGTCTGGTATATGCTCACCCTGGTGGGGGCCATCACCTTCATGGACGCATCCACCCCTATGGACTGGCGGCTCCTTGTCCCGGTCTTCCTAGCCCTCTCCCTGTTGGCCGGGGTGGTCGTCTGGCAGGCGCTGGGTCCCTGGTGGCCAACGGCTCTACTGGTGGCCTGGGTATGGGTCCATCTCCTGCGCACGTACAAAGTGACCCATGAGCTCTATCTGACCAAATGGCACCGGGGAGGGGCCAGTCTGCGCGCCGAAATCTGGCAAACGGCCGACGTATGGCCGGTATTACGTACGCTTCCCCATGACGTGTTCCTTTATACAAATGAAGACATCGAAACCCGTTACTACGCCGACCGCCCCTTGTGGATTCTGCCCCCACGCCCAAGATGGATCGAGGGCAAGGCGTATATCTGCGACGTCGTGCGCAATGAATGCCTTCCTGCGCCCTATACCTATCGAGGTGAGTGGGCAGAGCGCTTAGCGGAAAAAGCCCAAACCCACTGCACGGTCATTGCCTTGGTGACCGTGAACGTCACTTCTCCCAAGATGAGGGAACAATTGCAGAACCATCTGCGAGAGTTGCAAGAGCACTTCCTTTTATGGCAGACATTGGAGAGCGCTTATCTCCTGCGGTCTCCTTCCTGTGAGCCCACTGTCCGTTCCCCAAATCCCTGACGTTCCGGTATCGTCGCGCACCATTTGAGCTACTGGACGCATCTGCGGCGGACGCGCCGGAATACGTCCGTGCGCTTCCGTCTCCATCGTCAGGGACGGATACCGGACCACATTCCCAAAACATAAGGAGGACTCCCATGACCAAGGTGTATTACGAACGAGATGTGCATCCGGAAACGATTCAACAGCGACAGGTGGCTGTCTTGGGTTTCGGCTCACAAGGGCATGCTCATGCCCTCAACCTCAAGGAAAGCGGCGTGCCGGTCCGGGTGGGCCTTCGTCCCGGCAGCCGGTCCTGGGAAAAGGCCCAAAGCCAGGGATTGGACGTGTTGACCATCCCCGAAGCCGTGCAATGGGCCGACCTCATCGCGGTGCTCATCCCCGATACCGCCCAGCCCCAGGTGTATCGGGAGAGCATCGCGCCCTACCTACGGGCCGGACAGGCCCTGCTCTTCGCTCACGGCTTCAACATCCACTACGGCACCATCACGCCGCCTGAAGACGTAGACGTCATCATGGTCGCGCCCAAGGCCCCGGGCCACCGGGTGCGGGAACTCTTCACCCAGGGCGCGGGCGCGCCCGCCCTGTTCGCGGTGTACCAGGACGCCACCGGTCGGGCCCGGGACCTGGCCCTGGCCTATGCCTGGGGCATCGGATGTACCCGCGCGGGGGTGTTGGAAACCACTTTCAAGGAAGAAACCGAGACCGACCTCTTCGGCGAGCAAACCGTGCTGTGCGGCGGGGTCACCGCGCTCATCAAGGCGGGGTTTGAAACCCTGGTGGAAGCCGGGTATCAGCCCGAACTGGCCTATTTCGAATGCCTGCACGAACTCAAACTCATCGTGGACCTGCTCTACCGGGGCGGTCTGACCTATATGCGGTACTCGGTCTCGGACACCGCGGAATACGGCGACTACAGGGTCGGCCCCCGCATCATCGACGAGCATGTGCGCCAGACCATGCGGGACGTGCTCCGGGCCATTC
>WFUL01000119.1 GCA_015484985.1 Anaerolineales bacterium
CCCTTCCTCTTTGGGTATGCAACGCAGGTCTTCCAAAACAGCCGTATGGGCATTCTGGCCGTGATTTTCTTCTTCGTGGGGGGCATTTTATTGCTCATCCCCGTCAATGTGGATAAGGGCATGGCCGCGGCGCAGGAGTACGATGCCTATTTGCGAGATCATCGGACCTTGGCTGTATGAAGGGGAAAGGTTTGTGGGCAGACCTTCATGAGCCAGGAGCATGACCCGTGGAGATGTTCTTCCTCCCCCCACGGGGATGGCAACCCCGATTGGAGGGACACACGCCCTGGGTGATTGTACGGGGTGCCGGGGATTTGGGAAGCGGCGTGGTGGTCCGGTTGGTGCGCGCGGGGATGCCCGTGCTGGTGTTGGAAATCCCCCAACCTCTGGCCGTACGCCGCGCAGTGGCCTTCGCGGAAGCCGTGCGACGGGGCGAGCATCAGGTTGAGGAGATTCGCGCCTTGCGCATCGAACATGTGGGCCAGGTCGAAGAGGTATGGCGCGCGGGCGCGGTGCCCGTGTTGGTGGACCCGAAAGGTGAGGCCATCGCGGCCCTGCGTCCCGCGGTGGTGGTGGACGCCCGGATGCTCAAACGTCCTCCCGGGACCACCCCGGACCTGGCCCCTCTGACCCTGGGCCTGGGTCCCGGGTTTGTGGCTGGCGTGCACGTACACGGCGTGGTGGAGACCCAACGGGGCCATACCCTGGGGCGGGTGTACTGGCAGGGCAGCGCGCTGCCCGACACCGGCGTGCCCGAGCAGGTGCTGCACTACCGGGAGGAACGGGTGTTGCGTGCACCCGCGGACGGCCTTCTGGAGACCCTGGTGGACATCGGCCAGGTGGTGGAAGCCGGGACCCTGCTGGCCCGGGTGGGAGAGGACGAGGTGCGGGCGCCTTTCCGGGGAGCGGTGCGGGGTATCCTGCCCTCGGGTATGCCCGTGACCCGGGGGCTCAAAATCGGCGACCTGGACCCCCGGGCCGACCCCCGGTACTGTTTCCTGGTGTCCGACAAAGCGCTGGCCATCGGCGGCGGGGTGCTGGAAGCCATCCTGCGATTCCCCGTGATGCGCTCGTTGTTCTTTGGCAGTCCCCTAACATAAGGAAGTCTGCATGGTGCATTTTCAACGTCACCCCGCGAACCCCATCCTCACCCCTCGCCCCCATGTGGACTGGGAAGCCGGCGCGGTGTTCAACTGCGGCGCGACCCTGGATGCCCGGGGGCGGGTACGGTTGCTCTACCGCGCCGTCGCACGCGGCTATCGTCCCAAACTCCAGGGCCGGGGCTATGACAACTACATCTCTTCCGTGGGGATGGCGGTGAGCGACGATGGTGTGCACTTTGAACCCCAGGAGGAGCCCGTGCTGCGCCCTGAAGCCCCCTGGGACCCCTGGGGCTGTGAGGACCCGCGGGTGACCCGGCTGGATTTGGGAGGACGGTCTACTTGGTGGGTGACCTACACAGCCATGCTGGCTCCCGCTTTCTCTGATTATGGCAACCGGGTGGGCCTGGCCCGCACCCACGACTTCCGTACCTTTTACAAACACGGCCATTTGATTCCCGGTGTGGAATCCAAGAACGCGGTGCTCTTCCCGGATCTCCATCAGGGGCGGGTGGTGCTTCTGCACCGTTTGATGCCCTCGATCTACATTGCTTTCCTCCCTCCGGGACTGTTATGGGAGTCCGATGTGCGGTTTTGGGAGAAGTATTGGGCCCGGGTGCACGAATTCGTGCTCATGGAACCGTTGTTTCCCTGGGAGAAGATGAAAATCGGTGCCGGGCCGCCCCCCATCCCCACGGACGCGGGATGGTTATTGCTGTACCACGGGGTGGATGAACATCGGGTGTATCGCGTGGGCGCGGCGTTGCTGGATGGCGAGAACCCCAAACGGGTCCTGGCCCGGCTGCCCGAGCCGCTCTTGGAGCCCGAAGCGCCTTACGAACGCGAAGGCGACGTGCCCAACGTGGTGTTTCCTACGGGCGCGGTGGTGCGGGACGGCACGGTATACCTGTACTATGGTGCGGGGGACAAGGTTTGCGCGCTGGCCACCGCACCCCTGGAGGCCATCGTCCAGGCCCTTCGAGCCGCCATGCGGTGAGCGAAAAAGGTGGAGTTTCATCTTGGTCAAGGGAGAAACAAAGGGGATGCAACGGCGGCGAAGCTGCCGCTGCATCCCCTACGAAACAGAAACGGTCTCGCGTAAAGGGGCGGCCTCCTTGCGGAGCTGCCCCTTTCTCGTTACAGCGTTTCCAGCTCCTCCACCCACTGGCTCAACAGGTCGAAGCCACCCTGCCAGAAGGTCGGGTCGCCGGGGTCGATGCCCAGGTCGGCCAGCAAGTCCATGGGCGCACGGCTGCCGCCCGCGGCCAGCAGGTCCAGGTACTTGGGCTTGAAGGATTCGCCTTCTTCCTGGTAGCGGCGGTACAGGGCCAGTACGAGGAGTTGCCCGAAGGCGTAGGCGTACACGTAGAAGGGTACCTGGTAGAAA
>WFUL01000120.1 GCA_015484985.1 Anaerolineales bacterium
CCGTGGCCCGTCATTACAGCAATCTGGAGTACGACCTGGAGCGGGGACGCCGCGGTTCCCGTCTGGACCATGTCGTGGAATTGCTGCGGGATGTCACCGGCGGGGAAGACGGGCTGGTGGTGAACAACAACGCGGCCGCGGTGCTCCTGGTGCTCCAGGCCCTGGCCCGTCGCCGCCGGGTGCTCATCGCCCGTACCCAGCTGGTGGAAATCGGCGGCGGCTTTCGCATCCCGGAGATTCTGAAACAAAGCGGCGCGAAACTCGTCGAGGTGGGCACCACCAACCGGGTCCATCTCCAGGACTACCTTCAGGCCCTGGAGACCCAACCCATCGCCCTGGTGTTATGGGTCCACCGTTCCAACTTCCGCATCGTGGGTTTCCACCGCGAGCCCTCGCTGGAGGAACTGGCCTCCCTAGCCCACGAACGCGGCCTGCCCCTGGTGGCCGACGTGGGTTCGGGCGCGCTGTTCGACACGCAGGACTACGGGCTGCCTCACGAACCCACCGTTCAGGAATGCCTGCAGGCGGGCGCGGACCTGGTATGTTTTTCCGGGGATAAGCTCCTGGGGGGTCCCCAGGCAGGCATCATCGTGGGCCGGGCCGACCTCGTCGCCCGCCTGCGGAAACATCCCCTCTACCGGGCCCTGCGACCGGACAAGCTGGCCCTGGCCGCGCTGGAGGCCACGCTACGGATGTACCGCCGGGGTACGGCTCGTGAGGCCATCCCCTTATGGCGGATGATGGCCCTGACCCCGGAGGAACTCCGGCAGCGAGCCCAGAGGTGGCGGGACGTCCTGGGTATGGGTCAGGTGCAGTCCGCCGTTTCCACCGTTGGCGGCGGCAGCCTGCCCGAGGCCACCCTGCCGACATACGTACTGGCCCTGCGGCCCCGTCACCCTACGGCCTTCCTGGCTCGATTGCGAGCCCAGGAGCCGCCCATCATCGCTCGAATAGAAAACGACGCGGTGCTCTTTGACCCTCGCACCGTCTTCCCCGAACAAGAAGAGGCCTTACTGGCCGGGATTCGACGCGCCTGGCCCGGGGAAACCGATGGATCACCCGCTACTCCTGCCTCGACCGACGCCGGGCCCGCCAATACATCCACCCGGCACTGACCGGAGCGGCCATCACCACAAAGGGCCAGAAGCGAAGTTCCATCGAGAAGCTGTCCCCCGTCTTGTGATAGACCAACCAGGGGGATAGGTTCAACGTGGAGAGGTCCGTCCAGACCAACAAGGGGAGCATCAGGTAGACCAACGAGAAAAGGCTCATTCCCAGAAGCAGCGTCGTACCCAACCATTGGAGCAGCATCTCGGCCCGACCCCTGGCAGACACCGAGCCTTCCGGGGGACCGAAGACATCAAACCCGGACGCTCGATCCACAACCCTTACATACGCAGGCATCCTCAGGCATTTCATCGCCGTCCAGAGGTCCCCTACCGAACCGGCGACATTGGCCGCCAGGAAGAAAGCCACGAACTCCCAACCCGGCAGGGAAGGCAGAGCCAGGAGCGCCAGGCCAACCGGTGTCAAGAACAGCAGCGGCGCCAGGGCCACCAACAGGTATTGATTGCGAGTGAACACCGCTCCGTCCGCGGTGGCGTAAGCATACAGCCAGCGGAAGCCATAGCGAGGGCGATGTCCCATCCATCGAATTGCGAACCCATGAGCGCCTTCATGCAGAAGGATGAGCACCGGACCGCCAATAAAGACAAGCAGGAGCCACGAAGGCATGCTCAGACGGAAGGTATCGGGAAACGGCTGGTGGACCAGCCAGAAACGCACATGGACAAATAGGGGAAAGGCCAGGAAGAAAAGCAATATTGACACACCCAACAGAGGCCATTGAGGAAGACGGTAATGAAACCACCGAACATAGCCGGAAGGAAGGGAAAGGGGGGGTTTCATGGTCCATCATCCTCGCTGTATGGAAACGTTCAGACGAATTCCGGCAGAATACCGGCGATGAGCATTCCTAAGACGGCCAGAATACCGTACAATCCAGCCCTACGCTTGACCTGAGAGGCTCGGGACAGCGTGGCGTTCTTGATGTCACGACGAACGGCGTCCCGTAAGGCCCACACCGCCCGGGTTAGCGGACGCTGATGCAGGAAGTAACCCTCCAAATCTTGCAGGAAAAGTCGCATATTGACATCGTCAGGGTCGGGTATGTGCTCTTCCAAACGACGCAAGGCGGTTTGCACATCTTCGACCTCCAACCGGGCCACGAAAAAGGCCAGCAAATTACAGAACGGGCCACCCAACTGGCCCACCCGGCGCAGGGCTTCCTGCACGCTCACCCCAGCCTGCAAAAAGACCCCCAATTGGGTCAGGCCCAACAGCATGTTCTGTCGCATCAGGGATGCCCGACGCTCCACGGATTGCCGAAGACGCACCCGGGGACGACGATAGAAAGCGATGGCGACCATCAACCCATAGACCAAAGCCAGCCAGGGCAGACCCGCAGAGGCGATGAAGAAACCCCCCAGAGCGGCCAGCAGCAAACCCTGGGCGGTGGAGCGAAGCAAAGCCGCGTAGAATTCGGCGGGTGTGGCGTACGGGGTATACCCGGAACGACGTATCCAGTCGACTACTCGCGCCCGTTTCAGGGTTTGCTTCTCCAGATACGGCAAGAGAAAGCCCAGAGTTGCCGTCCAGATGGACCGAGGCTGGGCCCTGAGGGCTTCGGCCTCCTCCTCCATGACGACCACCCGCAGGAGGTCCGAACGCATCCCTCGATGCAACCACAGGGTCAATGCATCATATACGGCAAAAGCCATTAAGATTGCGGCCAAGAAGGCCAATACAGGCATCGGAACTCCCTCCCCGTATCTCGGAGGTTACAGAACGCGACCCATCCGGTCCAAATGGATTTCCCCTTCACCGCTCCGGGAAAGGCCCACAGCCGCGTCCAGGCTCAGGTTCCGCCGCAAATCCCAAAAGGACAGCACGTAGGTGAGCAGTACACCCAGGAGCATGGGAAAGAGCAACCAGGGGCGCGCACGATACAGCGCTCCTCGTTCCGGCGTTAGCAAGACCATGACCACGAAGACCAGCGGAGGCCAAAACGTGAGGAACCGGGTCTGCCAGATGATGCCCTGGGCTTCTGCATGGGCGACCTCTAACACCTCCAAAACGTCCTCCAAAGCCCCTTGAAGCGTTTCCATGAAACGGCCAATTTCCAACCGTCCTTCGAAAGCGGTCAGCAGAGCGGCGGCCATCATGTCCACCGCGGGGTTTTGCCAGCGGTCACTCCATTCCCGAATGGCCTGGGAGGCGGCATCGGCCGGTACCGCGCGTAAACGCACCACCAAATCCATCATGACCCTGCGACCCTCAGCGGGCACAGACAGCGCGGATTCCTCCAGAGCCTCCATGAGGCCCCTGCCCTGCTCCAGCAGCGTGCGCATAACGCTCAAAGCGCGCGCCAGGTGCTTGGCTCGTAGCGTGCGTAAATGTTCCTGCCGTTGGCGCAACAGGCCCCAGTAGAAGGCACCGGCTCCCAGGGCGAACAGAAGAGCCCCGAAAGAGCCCCCTTCCACAAAACCCAACAACGCGCCTCCCAGAATCCAGACACTCCAGCCTAAGAGAAGCTGCATTCCTGTCAGGCCCGCGTCTATCTGTTGCGCCCACCGCTCCAGAGAGAAACGAGGGCGCGAGGACGTCAACCCTATGGCTCGGGCCATGGCCGCCTCTCCCACCGGAGCCCGCCACCCCAACACCAGGATGACCGAGGCTACGAGGAATCCAGCCGCCAACGCGCCTACCACTTCCATGGCTACACCTCCACCGCGAGATCACAACGTGCGCCGGCGCACAAAGAAGTGGGCCGGCAGGCCCAAATCCCGTTCCGTCAGGCCCGGTCGCATGGGTCGGTGGCCCGTAGGCACAAGGCGATTCACCTCGGGGTCGAAAACGTAAATCGGGTTGAAGGCCGGGCGCTGGGCCTGGGACTCCACCACAGGGGCCACTTCGGCCACCGTCTGCACCACCTGGCCGAAACGCGGGTGACGCACCAGAAAAACCACCAAGGCCACACCCTCGGCAAAGGCCTGGGCCACCTGTAAAGGCGTGAGGTGGCGCACATGGGGATGGGCCTGCACGGCCTGCAGGAAGCGGGGCCAGACCTGCTCGGCCCCGGTAGCGTGCAAGGAGAACACGCTGTAGCCGTGTCCTGTAGCCGTGGCCC
>WFUL01000121.1 GCA_015484985.1 Anaerolineales bacterium
GGTGGCCCTGCTGTACGACCTGGCCCGGGTCGGCGGGGACCGCTACGCCCGTCTGGCCGCGCTGTACGCCCGGCGGTTCCTCATGCACGAACCCTACCCCGCCTGGGCCCTGGAGCAGCCCGACCTGTGGGCCCTGCGGGAAGAGGGATAAGAGATAATGTACGCAGCGGCTTCGCCGCCGCGCACATTATCTCTTCTCTCCTGCGATTCTAAACCTCAGCAGTTTTAGGGACTGGACATTGGCCTGGGCGCCTCTATAATGAAAGTGAACGTGGGGATGCATGGGTTCGACGGGAGGAGCTGGGTCGCGGACGGCGGGCCGAGGTGCGCCTCCTCGTAAAACCGGCGCAAGGCACCAAGAAGTGCCGCTCCTGCGACTGTTGCCACCCTGCCCGTGGCCGCGTAAGCGGTCTGAGCAGGGTTGCCCTCCCAGATGAGGGCACGTCCTACCTCACCGTCCCCGGCCGGTGGGGATAGGGCGGCGGAAAGCCGGGGTGCCGTCGGGGAGGGCCGCGGCCCCGACGAAAGACGAAGCGGCTGGGCCTGGGGTCGCCCTTGGTCGGCTGTGGGCCCCCGGGCGACAGGAAACAGCCGACTACGCCCGTAGAGAGTCCGACGACCGGCCCTTCCGGACGCGGGTTCGAGTCCCGCCATCTCCACCTCATCCCCCCGCCTGCAGGCGGAAGGTGTATGATAATGTTGGGCAGCGGCAAAGCCGCTGCCCAACATTATCTTGACTTATCGCTTTGGGCCCTCCTCAGGGAGACGTTCCCATGCGCATCACCCGCCTGACTACGGCCTTGCAAACCCTGCCCGAGCATCGCAACGGCGTGGCTCCCCACCGTTACGTCGAGGCCCTGCTCCTGGCCGCGCGCACCTGGCAGCGCCTGGGTCATCCCCACCAGGCCGAAGCCGCCCTCCAGCAGGCCCTGAAGGCCCTGGAAGAGGTACGCATTCCCCCACGGCAAATCGAGGCCCGTGTACACGCCGCCCGTGTGGCATTGGCCCTGGACTTCCACGCCCAGGCCCGGGCCCTGACCCGGGAGGCCCAGGCGCAGGCCCTCGACATGGATGACCCCTGGGCCCAAAGCGAGTTGTGGCCCCTGCTGGCCACCATGTGGCAACGCCTGGGCACATCGGAACCCCTGCACGCCTTATGGGCGGCCCTGGAAGGGTGGGAAGACCCCTGGGCCCAGTTCCTGGCCTGGACGCCCCTGCTGGACGCCTCCCTGGCCCTGGGGGACGCGCGCGGGGTGGCCCTGGGACGCGACATCGCCGCCCGCTGGGACGGGCCCTTCGTGGCCAAGGCCCTCCAGGCCCGGGAGGGTCCCCTGGGACACCCGGACGGAAAGCGGGTGCTGGAGGCCCTGGTGCAGAGGGCCCGGGGCCTGCCGGACCCCTTCTACCGAAGCCTGGCCCTGAGCGGCGGGGCGCGTTGGTGGCACCACCACGGCCACCCGGAGAAGGCCGAGACCCTGGCCGACCAGGCCCTGGCCGACGCCCAGACGCTTCCCGACCTGACCCGCCGCGGCGAGGCCGTGGCCCAGGCAGGGTACACCCTGGCCTGTCTGGGGCAGGGCGACCGGGCCCGGCCACCTCTGAGGCAGGCCATCGCCTGGGCCGGGGACATCGGCTACATGGACGACCGCACCCGGGTGCTGGAACCCGTGTTGCAGGGGCTGACCCTGCTCCGGGATATTCCGGCCTTATGGGAGGCATGGGAGCCCATCCGGGAAATCGGCTACCCGCGGTTTCTGGGGCCTCTGGCCCGTCAACTGGCCCGGGCCTTCCGCGAACTGGGAGAAGCCGAAGGGACCCGAGAGGTGCTGAACCATCTGCTGTCCCGGGCCCGGGAGGAAGGCCACGTCTGGAAGCAAATGATTCTCCTCAGCCACGCGGTACCGGCCCTGCAAGACCCCGCGATGCTGGCCCAAGCCACCGAAATCGCCCGCCGTCTCCAGGATGAACGCTACCGTGCCCAGGCCCTGGTCATGGTGGCCGAAGCCTGGGCCCGGCTCGCGCGGCCGGAACCCTTCCCTGACCTGTGGAACGAGAGCCTGGCGCTGCGGATTTCGGGACCGCGCCAGGTGGCGGTGGCCGGGGTGTTCCAGGCCTGGATGCGGGTGGCTCCCGAAGAGGCCTGGACCCACTTCGACCAGGCCCTGACCGTGCTCACCTACCCCCATGTCCGGGCCCGGGTGCTGTGGGATGTGTCCCAACTTTCCATCTTTGGCTCACCTGCAAACCGTGGGCCCATCACCTGAATCGAAGGAAAAATTTGATGAAGCGGCAGCTTCGCCGCCGCTTCATCAAGATTTCTCTCCAAACCTCAGACCATAGACATTGCACATTTGCCTATAATGGGATAAAATCAAGCCAACCCGTTTGGGGAGTTAGGGGTGAGATGACAGAACGATGGGAAACGGGGGACTTTTGGCCTGCTGAAGCGGTGGCCGATTGGACATTGCGAGACGTCTTGCTGCTGGCCCGCCGATACCTCTGGTGGCTGATTCTCGTGCCCTTTTTCGGTGCCCTGGGCGGGTGGATAGGCAGCATGCTCCAAACCCCGGTCTGGGAAGCCCGCACCCAGGTCCTGGTCACCCGTTCATCCACCACCGGCACGGATGCCGAACTCCTGCAATACGTCAACTTGCGGGATTTGCTGTACACCTACAAGGATTTGCTCTCCGAACC
>WFUL01000122.1 GCA_015484985.1 Anaerolineales bacterium
CCTTCCCGCGTACTCCTGGGCAATTTTCTTGAGCACGGGCTCGATGAAACGACAGGGGGCGCACCAGGGGGCCCAAAAGTCCACAATTACGGGGAGGTCGGCCTTCAGCACCACTTTCTCAAAGGCCGCGTCGGTCACGTGAATCGGCTCACGGATCATGTTTGCCTCCTGCTGAGTTTCGGGTTGCTTTTAGTATACCCCCGGGACCGGGGTAGATGATAAGTTTCGTGCTCCTATCTTAGGCGCGACATTGTTTCTTACCCTAAACGGAGAGGCATATCGGAGAGGCCTGCCAAACTCGTCTCGGTAAGTCATGGGTAGTTCTGACCGGACACGGGACCGCAGGCAAAGGCCGACGGCCGTTAGCCAACAGCCGACGGCGAATTTCCGTCCTCCGAGAGGTCCAGCACCACGTCTTCGTCCAGGCCCCCGCGTTCGGTACCGGGCAGAGGCAGTACAGGGGTGTCGGTGAAGAACTTGTTTTCCTCCCACTTCACCCAGTCGCCGGGACCGTAACCGGGGACGGGGATGATGCGCGCGGCCAGGGGCTTGCGCAAACGCACGGCCAGGGCAGCGACGTCCCACAGGACCGAGGCCAGCTGGGCTTCGGTCACATCGCCGGGCAGGGGCACGGTATCCAGACCCACACCGCAAACCGCGCTGTGAAGGAGGAGGGTGCGGGTGTCCATGAGCCCTTCCGCCACCGCACGGGCCAGGTAGGGGTCCTCCAGCACCGGGAGCATGAGCCCGCAGAAGCCGGTCCGCCGGGGTATTCGCGCACGCCGCAGCACGCCCGTGAGCCAGGCGGACAGGGCCAGGGTACCGTGTCCGCCGGGGAGGCGTCCCAGCAGGGCCTCCATGGCCGCGCCCACCGAGCGCTCCCGGGCTGGGTAGGGGGCCCAGGAGATGTCAAAGCCGTGGAAGCGGGCCCACATTTCTGGGTGGTGCTGCTCCAGAAGGGCGGCGATGGCGGCGGTTTCCTCTTCCAGCCCTCGACGCAGTCGGGCTTCCACCGCGTCCAGAGGGCCTCCCTCGAACGCGGCCGAAGCCAGGAGACCTCCCGTTTCCAGGGCCAGGGCCCAGGTCCACGAAGAGGGCCCTTGGGAGTCCGCATAGGCCGCGGGGAAGAAGGGGGTGTAGGGGGGTACCCAAGCCGAGGCGGCCAGGCGGGTGTTCCCTTCGCCTTTGGCCCCCACGGCCGTGAGCGAGCGAATCAAGCGGGCCGCGGCCCAGATGGCCCGACCGGTGATGCGGGTTTCCCCGGGAGCCACCAGACGCGCGGAGGCGTATACCCGGAAACGGCGCATGAGTTCCGGAAGCCAGGCATACCCCTTGGGGTCCTCCGGGCTTACAACGCCCAGGTTCACGAAGAACTCCGGGCCCAGGGCCTCCAGCAAGTGAGCCGTTGCCTCCACCACCGGCTCCAGTTGGCGGCCCCAATGGGTGAACCCATCCAGGGCCACGCGCAGCGTTTGGACCTGGAAGCCGGCTTGCTGCAACAGGTCGCGCAGTTGCATGCCTGCATCCCGAATTTCCCTCAGGCGCGCGGTGGCTTCCTGCGGGTGTGGGAGGTGGGCGAACAGAGTCACGGCACGAATCACCAACTGGCGCTTGGTCATGTTTCCTCCTGCCAGAAGTGAGGAAGGGCTTGAACGGGCGCTTCCAATTCCGGTGTGAGGCGTCGGATTTGACGGGTAAAAGTCTCGGCCTGTCCGGTGGTGAAGTAGCCGAGCACTGCACCGGGCCCATCCTGGCGCAGCAGGTTGCGGGACTCCAGCACCCTTGCCAGGTGCCGGGCCACGGCTTCCGCGGGGTTCAGGATGGTCACCTGAGGCCCCAGGAAACGGCGAATGTGGGGCAGCACGAAGGGGTAATGGGTGCACCCCAGCACCACCGTGTCCACACCGGCCTGCTTCATGGGGGTGAGGACGCGTTCCAGCAGGGCCTGGGTGGTGGGTCCGTCCACATCGCCAGATTCGATGCGTTCCACCAACCCGACGCAGGGGTCCTCCAGGAAACGCTTGCCCTGCCCAAAACGCTCCTTCAAGCGCAGATAACGCTCGCTGCGCAGGGTCATGCGGGTGGCCAACACCCCGATGACGCCCTTTTGGGATGCCTGGGCCGCGGGCTTGACCGCGGGTTCCATGCCCACAATGGGCAGGTGGGGGAAGGCGGCCCGCAAGTCGTCCAGTGCTGCGGCCGAGAGGGTGTTGCAGGCCACTACCAGGGCCTTGATGCCCTGCTCCAGCAGGAAGGCCACGATGCGCCGTCCGTAGCGGCGGAGATCCGACGCCGGCCGGGCGCCGTAGGGCAAATGGGCCTGGTCCGCGAAGTACAGCCACCGTTCCCGGGGGAGTCGGTTCACCAGGGCCTGCAGAACCGACAATCCCCCGATGCCCGAATCCACCACACCTATCGGTTTTTCCCCTTCCCGCATGACATCCTCCGATTCAGGGAGTATAATGCGGCCGCAAGGAAACGCAAATCTTCAATCTGGATGGATGCATGGCAAAAGGGACTTGGAAAGCGCGCGTTCTTCATTTTCTGGGTCAATATCCCCGATTGGCAGAATGGGACTGGAAGTGGCGGCTGCGCAAAGCGCCGCTAGGAAAGGAGAGTGCCCAGTTCCTGGCTGCCCACTTGGCGGAATGGGTCGAGGAAACCTTGCCCTTGGTGGAGCCATCGTTTGGCGAGAAGGGCAAGGAAGTGGTCCTTTTTACCCTGCATGACCGCTGGATGCTTCACAACAGTTTATTGGCCCTTGCCCTGGCGGGTCGGGGGCACCGCGTGACCCTTCTCTTCTGGCCCTACCGGGACTGGTTCACCCCCATCTCCGATTACGCCCTGTGGCAACGAGAGGCCTACCTGCGCCACATCCTGCGTCCCCTGGCCCGCATCGTGGAGGTGCGCTCCCTCTTGCGGGAGCCTCCCGGGGCATATCTCCCGGACCTGGAACCCGCGCTGGAGGAAGTGGACGCCTTTGACATACAATACGCCCTGCAGCGGGAGGAGGTGGCCGAGGACCATCCTCTATGGCGCGTGCGCCGGGCCCGCAATCGCGACGCCGCCCGCCGTCTGTGGCGTTTCCTGACCCAACGGCGCCCCCAGGCCCTGCTGGTGCCCAACGGGTTGATTCTGGAGTTCGGTGTGGCCTACCATGTCGGACGCCGGCTGGGGTTGCCGGTGATGACCTTCGAGTTCGACGAGCAGAAGGACCACATGTGGCTGAGCCAACAGGACCCGGTCATGCGCCTGAACGTGGAAGACCTGTGGGCCCGGTATCGCCATCAACCCCTGACCCCCGAAGAGGCCGCCCGCATCCGCCGGGCCATGGAGGACCGCTGGCAGGGTCGCATCTGGGAGCGCTCCCAGCGTCAATGGCAGGAGGTTCCGCCCCAGGGCAGTCTGGAAGTGGCGCGCAAGTTGGGGCTGGACCCGGAGCGCCCTCTCTTCCTCCTCGCGCCCAACGTGTTTGGGGATTCGGTGGTCCTGGGGGCCCAGGTCTTCACCCGGGGCCTGACGGACTGGGTGAAGCGCACGCTGGACTTCTTCGCCCGACATCCCGAGGCCCAGTTGGTCATCCGCGTGCATCCCGGGGAGAAGTTGCTGGACCCGCAAGGCCTGTCCATGGCCCAGGTGGTGCGGGAAGCCTGGCCTCCGGGTGCAAAGAACATTGTGCTCATTCCCGCGGACGCGCCCATCAACACCTTCGACCTGGTTCCTCTGGCCACCGCCGGCTTGGTGTACACGTCCACCATCGGGATGGAAATGGTGTTGCAGGGCGTCCCGGTGGTGGTGGCAGGTCGGGCCTATTACCGGGGTAAGGGGTTCACCCTCGACCCGACCACCTGGGAGGAATACTGGGACCTGTTGCACGGCCTGTTGACCCGACCCCAGGAGTTGGCTCCCACACCTGAACAACAGGAGCTGGCCTGGCGTTTCGCCTTTACCTTTTTCTATCGCTTTCCCCGCCCCTATCCCTGGAACCTCCTCATCCTGCCGCAACTCTTGCAGCGTCCTGAGCGACGACCGGCTCAGGTGCTTCGAAACCCCCTGTATTTCCCCACCTGGGACCAGTTGGTGGGCGAACCGCTTCCCTGGCGGACGCCTGAGACGGCATCGGTTTGAGAATCTTGATGCGCGAGGTGCGTTATGAACTGGAAGGACAAAGTGGTGCTCATCACCGGCGGTACGGGCTCCTTTGGCAAGAAATTCGTGGAATTGATGCTCAAGGAATACCATCCCCGAAAAATCATCATCTTCAGCCGAGACGAGTTGAAGCAGTACGAGATGCAACGGGTGTTGGGGTTCGACCACCCCAGCCTGCGGTACTTCATTGGGGACGTGCGGGACCGGGACCGTTTGCGGCGGGCCATGATGGGTGTGGACATCGTGGTGCATGCCGCGGCGCTCAAGCAAGTGCCCGCGTGCGAATACAACCCCATGGAGGCCATCAAGACGAACATCCTGGGAAGCGCCAATGTCGTGGAGGCCGCTCTGGACGCGGGCGTGGGGAAGGTGCTCATGCTGAGCACCGACAAAGCGGTCAATCCCATCAACCTGTACGGGGCCACGAAACTGGCCGCGGAGAAGCTGGTCATCCAGAGCAACGTCTACGCGGCCCATACCCATACCCGCTTCAGTTGTGTGCGTTACGGGAACGTCATCGGCAGTCGAGGGAGCGTGGTACCCCTCTTCCTGAAGCAGCGGGAAACGGGCCGCATCACCGTGACCGACCCCCGCATGACCCGTTTTTGGATTTCCCTGGAGCAGGGCGTGCGTTTCGTGATTCGCGCCATCGAGCAGATGACAGGAGGCGAGGTGTTCGTGCCCAAAATCCCCAGTATGAAGGTCATGGACCTGGTGAAAGCCATCGCGCCGGAGGCCGAAATCGAGTACATCGGCATCCGCCCCGGGGAAAAACTTCACGAGGTGCTCATCCACGAGGATGAAGCGCGCTACACGGTGGAACTGCCGGACATGTTCGTCATCCTGCCGTTACCCTTGCAGGACATCGCCTGGTTCGGCCGGGAATGGCAGCGCAAGGGGAAGTCCCTGCCCGAGGGCTTTCGTTACGCCAGCAACACGAATACCCGATGGCTCACGGTGGAGGAATTGCGGGAACTGGTGCGTCCGATTGAGGAAGAGATGCGGCGTTCCGGTCAGTTGAACGATTTCCCCTCGGAGAAAGGGTCGTGAGCTCGGTGGCATCTGCTCTTCAGAAGTGGCTGAACGAGGCCACCTTCCTCATCGTGGGATGTGGCTCCATCGGGCGTCGTCATGCCCGGAATCTCAAGGCCCTGGGCGCGCGACGCATCTGGACCTTTGATGTGGATGAAGCCCGGGCTCAGGCCCTGGCCCAGGAGGTGGGCGGGCAGGCCTGGACCCAATGGGAGGCGGTGCTGGAGGCCGGCCCCCAGGTGGCGCTGGTGTGTTCGCCGCCGGTGTTCCACATTCCCCAGGCGCTGGACCTGGCCCGCCGCGGGGTGCATCTCTTCATCGAAAAGCCTTTGGCGGCGTCCATGGAAGGAGTGGACCGCCTGGTGGAGGAGGTACAGGCACGAGGGTTGCACACCCTGGTGGGGTGCAACTTTCGTTTCCATCCCGGCTTGCAACATTTGCAGCGCTGGCTGGAAGAAGGCGCCCTGGGACGCCCCCTGTTCGCCCGGGCCACTTTCGGTCAGTATCTCCCCGACTGGCATCCCTGGGAGGACTATCGCAAGGGTTACAGCGCGCGGCGGGACCTGGGAGGCGGCGTGCTGCTGGACCGCATCCACGAATTCGATACCCTGTGGTGGCTTTTCGGGCCGGTGAGCCGGGTGAAGGGGTGGTTGGTCCATACCGGCAGTTTGGAAATTGAAACGGAAGACATGGTGGAGGCCTGGCTGGAATTCCGGCAGGGGACCCGGGCCTCGGTGCACACGGACTACCTGAACCGGCGCTATACCTGTCGTCTGGAGGTCCTGGGCACGGAGGGCACGGCCACCTGGTCCTTTGCGCCCCACGAGGTGCGCCTGTACCGAGGGAAAACGGGGGCAGAGGAACGCATTGCCTGGCCCCGATATGATTGGAACGCCATGTATGTCGAGGAGATGAAGCATTTCCTGCGGGTGCTGGCGGGTCTGGAGGAATCCATGAAGCCCCTGACACAAGCGCGGGACTTGTTGCAGGCCGTATTGGCCGTGCGTACCAGCAGCGAACAGGATACCTGGATATCCCTGGCATGACCCTGAGGTTAGTCTGAACGTATAGCCTTATAGGGTACAGGACCTGCGGAAAATAAACAGATAATGTGGGCAGCGGCGAAGCCGCTGCCCACATTATCTCTTCTCTCCTTCGGTCCCGTACCTGGTCAGGACTATTCCAACAACGCGGAAATGCGTCTTTGCAACAGCCTCTGTTCGAACATGAAAACGCCTGTTCAGTGGCCAGGGTTCTTCACTGTTCTAACAGAAGGGTGAAGCCATAGGGGCCGCCCTTTTCGCTTAGATCGAACCGGGCTCAGGACCATAAGGAAGAAAGAAAGAATTTGTGTGGGGCGGCGAAGCCGCCCCACACAAATTTATTTTTCTCCCTGCGGTCCTGAGCCCGAGGAGGCTGCGCGTCACGTGGCAAATCATCTTGAAAAGACCTGGTTTTGCTCAGAACGTGCAAAAACGCCTGGTTCAGTGGCATGACTATCTGGACAAAGGCTCTGGCCTGCGCTACAATGGGAAACCGCTGCAAGAAGCCTGAAACCTGGGAGGTGAGCCTTGCCCAATACACGTTCAGCCAAGAAACGGCTTCGCCAAAATGAGAAACGACGTTTGCGCAACCGCTGGTTCCGGGGTCGGGCCAAGACCTTCATCAAGAAGGCCAAGAAGGCCATGATGGCAGGCGACGCGGAATCCGCGGTGTACTACACCCGCCTGGCCATCAAGGCCCTGGACAAAGCCGCGGCCAAGGGCATCTTGCATGAGCGCAACGTTGCTCGCAGGAAGAGCCGCTTGATGAAACAACTCAACGCCTTCTTGCAACAACAAGCACCGGAGAAGGCGCCCGAGAAAGTCGCGGCGTAGTTCCTTTTCCTCTCCTCCTGATTACCCTTTTGCCTTCTTACGCAGGTGGTCACGTTGCCCCCTGCGTTCTTTTGTGCTTTCCTTATCTTTTCTTACCAACGCAACCAAACTTGACCTTGCGGGTTATCATGCATTAGAATGGGGCCCAAATGGTCCGGTCGTTAACCTCGCCTTGGGACTGAGGAAGGCGATATGGAGCAATTAGCGCAGCAACTTTTCAATGCGTTGCAGTGGGGTAGTTATTATGCCCTGATTGCCCTGGGCTACAGCATGGTGTACAGCATCCTGATGCTGTTCAACTTCGCCCATGGCGACGTGTTCATGGTGGCGACTTATATCGGTTATTTTGTCGCTGTAGGCCTCCTGGGATTGGCTTCCCTTAGCCTGCTCCCCTTATCCAATGTGGCCGTCTTCGTGCTCACATTGATTCTGACCATGTTCTTGGCTTCCTTCGTGGGCATTGGGGTGGAGTTGGTGGCGTACCGTCCCTTGCGGGATGCCCCCCGGGCATCAGCAGCCATTACCGGTTTGATGGTGGGCATCTTCATGGAAACCGCGGTCCTGGCCGCTTTGGGTGCCAGCCGGAAGGACTTTCCCCTCCTGATTCCTCCCATTACCTTTACCATCGGTCCCGTGCACGTCACCAACCTTAAACTTCTCACCCTGGCCATGGCTTTTGGCCTCATGTTCCTATTGCACCTGTTCATCTCCCGGACGAAAATTGGCATGGCCATGCGGGCCATGTCCTTCGATTACGCGGTGGTACCCCTCATGGGGATTCCCATGAACACCATCATCGTGTTCACTTTCGCCCTGGGCTCGGCCCTCGCAGGGGCTGCGGGCATCCTCTTTGGGATGGCATACCCGGTGCTGGACCCCTACATGGGCGTGCTCATCGGCTGGAAAGCCTTCGTGGCCGCCATTCTGGGCGGTCGCGGTTCCATTTTCGGTGCGGTGGTGGGCGGCTTTCTCCTGGGCTTTATCGAGATCCTCGTAGCGGCCACGCTGCCCTCCACCATGCGGGACTTGATTGCGTATAGCATTGTGCTTTTGATTCTGACCTTCCGTCCTTACGGCCTGTTCGGCGAAGAATACAGCGCACGACTGCGCTTGTAAGGTTGGGTGCCTATGGGAACACAAACGGCTCTCTCCCGTGTGGCCATTCCCTGGCGTCGCTGGGTGCATCCGGTGGCGGCCTGGTTCCGTCAGCACTTCGGGGATACGCCCCTGGGGAGTTGGTTGTTGGGCGCGGCGGTGGCGACCCTGCTGGAGCGCCTGTTCGGGGCCACCATCGCCTATTACCTGGGTCTGGGTTCGGTGCCGGCCATTTTCGGCCTGTCCATCGTGCTCAAGACCCCGGCCCTGATTCCCTCGGTGCTGGTCTTCGTCCTCCTGATGTACCTCCTGCCCACGCTGCTGGTGGCCAAGTTCACCACGCCCCTCTTCCTGCGTTGGGAAGAGCGGCTGTCCACCCGGGTGTACGTCCTCCTGCACGTCCTGTTCCTGTTCCTTATCCTGTACTTCTGGAGCCAGGTGGACCCGTACCGGCTGTTGGTGCTGCGCTTGTTGGGCATCAACATCCTGTTGACCCTGAGCCTGAACCTGGTCAACGGCTGGATGGGCGAGTTCTCCGTCTCCGTGGCCGGGTTCATGTCCGTGGGCGCTTACGTGTCCTCGGTGTTCATGGTGTGGGGGTTCGTCAACGATGACGTGTTCGGCCCGGCTTTCTTCCCCGAGTCCCTGGCTCCGCTGGCCTTCCCCCTCTCTCTGGTGCTGGCGGGCGCGGTGACCGCGGTCAGCGCCCTGGCCGTGGCCATTCCCTCCTTCCGAACCCGGGGAGACTATTTGGCCATTATTACCCTGGCCTACCTTTTCATCGTCAAAAGCACCTTTGAAAACCTGGACTTCATCGGTGGGCCTCGGGGGTTCATGAATCAACCGGAAGTGGCCTCGTTCACGGTGGTTTTCGTATGGGTGGTTTTGGGTATCTGGGTCATGCACAATTTCGTCACCTCCACCCTGGGCAAGGCCACTAACGCGGTGCGGGACAATGAATCCGCGGCGGAGATGATGACGGTGGACACCCGTCGGGTCAAAGTGGTGGCCTTTCTGACCCATGCCTTCTGGTCGGGGGTGGCGGGTGGACTGTATGCCCATGTCATCGGGTACATCAACCCCTCCAGCTTTGATTTGCGAAAGTCCGCCGAAATCCTGGGCATGCTCTACCTGGGCGGGTTGAACTCCGTATCGGGCTCCATTTTGGGGCCGGTGCTCTTCATGTTCTTGAGTGAGATCCTGCGACCCTTCCAGCTGGCCAAGTGGCTGGTCATTCCGGTTATCCTGATTTACGCCATGGTTCGTCGGCCGCGGGGCTTGATGGGCTTCCAGGAGCTCCGCGTGCCCTTCCTGGTACGACGTCGCCAGGCGCAAGAGGAGGCAAGGGCGCATGCCGTTGCTGGAGATTAAACACCTCACCCATTGGTTTGGCGGCCTGCGGGCCGTGCATGACTTCAACCTCAAGCTGGAGCCCGGGGAAATTCGGGGGCTCATTGGCCCCAACGGTGCTGGAAAGACTACGGTGTTCAACCTGGTCACGGGCTTCTACAAGCCCACCGAGGGGCGCATCATCTTCATGGGCAAGGACATTACAGGCAAGCGTCCCCACGAAATCGCCCGCATGGGCATTGGCCGCACTTTCCAGAACCTGCGCCTCTGGACCCATCTGACGGCCCTGGACAATATCAAGGTGGCCTTTTACAGCCAGATTCGTTACGGTCTGGTGGGGGCCTTCTTCAACACCCGGGCTCGACGCGAGGAAGAGGAACGCATCGACCATGAGGCCCGCAATCTGATGAAGATGCTGGGCATCGACCAATACGCGAACTGGGTGGTGAGCGGGCTGCCCTACGGCATCCAGCGGAAGGTGGAAATCGCCCGGGCCCTGGCCACCAAGCCCCGCTTGCTTTTGCTGGACGAGCCCACCGCGGGCATGAGCCCGGCAGAGATGCGGGAGACCATGGACTTCATCCTGTTCATCCGGGAGAAGTTCAACCTGACCATCTGGCTCATCGAGCACAAGATGAAGTTCGTGATGGGCCTGTGCGAGTGGATTCAGGTGCTCAACTTCGGTGAGACCATTGCCGAAGGGCCGCCGAAGGAAATCCAGCGGCACCCCGAAGTCATCAAAGCCTACCTTGGGGAGATGGTGGAACTATGAGTCAGCTGGTGGTGGAAAATCTGGAAGTGTACTACGGCAACATCCGCGCCGTACACGGCATTTCCTTCCATGTGGATAAAGGGGAAATCGTGACCATCATCGGCGCCAACGGCGCGGGGAAGTCCTCCACCTTGCGGGCCATTTCCCGGTGGATGGTGAAGGTGGGTCCTGAGACTCGCATCCTCTTTGAGGGCGAGGACCTGTTACGCTATCCTCCCCACCGAGTGGTCAGCGAACTGGGCATCAGCCATGTCCCGGAAGGTCGGCGCATTTTCGGGAACCTGACGGTGTGGGAGAACCTCATGCTGGCGGCCTATGCCCGCAAGGACCGGGAACAGCTCAAACGGGACCTGGACATGGTCTTCGATCTCTTCCCCCGGCTGAAGGAGCGCCGGGACCAAAAGGCCGGCACCATGAGCGGTGGTGAGCAACAGATGTTGGCCGTGGCCCGCGCGCTCATCAGCGGCCGTCGTTTGATGTTGCTGGATGAGCCTTCCATGGGTTTGGCTCCCCTGCTCATGCAGGAGATGTTCAAGGCCCTGCGGGAAATCAACAAGGAAGGCACCACCATCCTCCTGGTGGAACAGAACGCCCACATGGCCCTGCAATTTGCCCAACGGGGATACGTTTTGGAAACGGGCAATCTGGTCCTGGAAGGGCCGACCCAGGAGTTGCTGGCCAATCCCAAGGTCAAGGAAGCCTATCTGGGCGGGTGAGGGCCCATGGAACGTCTCCACGCCCGCATCTACGGTGTGGTGCAGGGAGTGGGATTTCGCCACTTCGTCTGGAAGCAGGCCCAGCGCCTGAACCTTACCGGTTGGGTGCGGAACCGACGGGATGGTTCGGTGGAAGTGGTAGCCGAGGGTCCTCGGCCGGACCTGGAGGCGCTGCTCCAAGAGTTGCATCGGGGGCCCTGGGGTGCCCGGGTTGACCGGGTGGAGGTCTCCTGGGAGCCCGCGAGCCACGAATTCCTGGATTTCGAGGTTCGTCCTACGGTGTAATACCCCGTTCTCCCACGAAGTGAAACAAAGGAAAAACAGCGGCCTATGGCCGCTGTTTTTCTTGTTACGCCCGCTCCTTCACGAAGACGTTCCGGTGGGGATGCGCACCTCCACCTCCCGTCCTTCGCCCGGACGCGCTTGGATGTTGAGGCGCCCTCCCAATCGGTCAATCTGTTCCTTAAGAAGGCGTAACTCATCGGTTTGAGGCTCGGGGGGAAGTTCGTCCAGCCCCAGCCCTTCCGTACGCACCCGCAAGAACAGGGATCGCGGGTCCTGGAAGTCCACCAGGACCGAGACCCGCTGGGGCTGGCCCCGGTCCGTGGTCTCGTGGATGGCTTCCTGCACCACCCGGAAGGCCAGCATCTCCAGGAAACCTTCCAGGCGTCGAGGATTCCCCACGTACTTGACGTCGGTTTCGATGCCTATCTGCTGTTGCAGGGTGCTGAGATAGCGCTGAATGGTGGGAGTCAGTCCCAAATCGTCCAGGGCCATGGGACGAAGTTCCGTGATGAACATGCGCACTTTGCGGAAGGACTGCTGCGCCATTTTTTGCAGGGTCTCCAGTTCCGACAGAGCCTGTTTTGGGTCCCTGTCGAAGATGCGGCGCACGATTTCCGCCTGGAGGATGAGATTGGAGAGGGTCTGCGCAGGGCCGTCGTGGAGTTGGCGGGCCACGCGGCGCCGGACGTTCTGTTCGGCCTGAATGACCATGCGCACCAGGGCTTCGGACGAAGTCTGGCTCCCTTCTTCATCGCTCACCAACGGAAGCACAGTCTCCAAGGCTTCGAGGAAGCGCATGAGCAACTCGCGATAGCGTTCCAGATGGGCCTTGTCGGCATCCAACTTTTCCACCTGGCTGCGCACCAGGAGGAACCGCTGCTGGGTTTCCAGGGCCGACTCAAAGTGTTTAGCCGCTTCCTCCAGGCGTCCCCGCTGGATGGCCTGGCGCAGATAGGCCTGCATGGATGCACTGCGCTGTCCCAGGCGTTCCACCTCGGCCCGGCTCTTTTCCGCCATGAGCTCGACTTCACGCAGTTGCCGGTCCAGGTTCTCCTGTTCCTTGCGGGCCCACTCCAGCCATTCTCGCAGTTGTGCTCGCA
>WFUL01000123.1 GCA_015484985.1 Anaerolineales bacterium
ACCCCGGCCTGGACCCCCACCCCTCTACCGCCTCCCGTACAACCTACGTCATGCGTCAACGACTTGCGCTTCATCGCCGATGAGACCATTCCCGACGGAGCCCAGGTCCCTCCGGGGGTCACACTGGATAAAGCCTGGCGGGTGGAGAATGCCGGGACCTGCCCGTGGGGGGCAGGTTATACCCTGCGCTTTATCCGGGGGCTCCCTCTGGGCGCCGAATCGCCCCAGCCTCTGGCTCCAGCCAAGCCCGGCGCGGAAGTGGTACTCCGCATTACCTTCATCGCACCCGAAGAGCCCGGACTCTACTCCAGCCTGTGGCAGGCCTTTGATGCCCAGGAACAACCCTTTGGCGAACCCATTTACATTCTGTTCGAGGTCGTTCCTCCGACCCCAACACCTACCCCTACCGAACTCCCGTAATCAGGAGCACCAAAGAGAGAGGGAGAAATAAATGGATGCAGCGGCGGCTTCGCCACTGCATCCATTTATCTTTCCGTCCGCGGTCCCGTGCCCGGTCCGAGCTATCCGTTGTTTCTGAGAGCATTGATATTCCGCCGCAAACGAGAGCACGATTTAGGACGTTGAGCACTCTCCACGGGTTACGGCAGCTCAAAGGTATCCCCAGGGTTGAGCACGTGGACCTGAGCCTCCGTTTCCTGTTGCACCCGTTGGGCCCAGGCATGGGGGTCCTGAGCGATAAGGGGCCAGGTGTTGTAGTGGATGGGAATCACGTGCTTGGGGCGAAGGAGCTTGACGGCGATAAGGGCGTCGTCGGGCCCCATGGTGAAGTTGTCGCCGATGGGTAACACGGCCAGGTCGATTCCCTCATCCCCGATGAGTTTCATGTCGCCGAAGAGGCCGGTGTCCTGGGCCATGTAAATTTTCTTCCCGTCCTTGGTCGTCAGGAGGAAGCCCGCCGGATTCCCTCCATAGGCGCCGTCGGGAAGACCCGAACCATGGAGCGCCTGGGTGAGTTTGAGGTAACCGAAGGGATGGTGATACCCGCCGCCAATATGTTGCGGGTGCACCTTCTCCACACCTTGGGATTGCAACCAGTTGGTGATTTCGAAATTGGCAATCACCAGGGCGCCGGTGCGCTTGGCGATGGATACTGTATCCCCGACATGGTCCCCATGGCCATGGCTCACCAGGATGAAATCGGCTTCCACCGCATCCGCAGAGGTGCTGGCCGCAGGGTTGCCCGTGAAAAAGGGGTCTACCAAAATCTTGTAACCGTCCACCTCCAGGCCCAAGGTGGCATGACCGTACCAGGTAAGTTTGACCGCCATAGAACACCTCCTGCCGCAGGAAATCGCACGGATGGTCAAAACAAATTATACTCGGAGGGTGGAGGCAACCGATGCGTTTTCCACCTTTGGTTCCAGGTCGTTTTCTGAAGCGCGACAACCGCTTTCGGGTGCAGGTGGAAGTGAACGGACGTCGCACCTTCGCCCACCTGCCTAACTCCGGACGTCTGCATGAGCTGCTGCACCCGGGCCGACGGGTCTATTTGGCACCCAAACCCGGGGCGCACCGCAAGACGCCCTACGACCTGATGCTGGTCGACCTGAACGGACTTCTGGTCTCCGTGGACGCACGTCTGCCTCCCACTCTGTTCCTGGAAGCCTGGCGCGGGGGAGGCTTCCCTTGGCTTCCCTTTGATCCGTCCTGGGAGGTGCAGCGCGAGCCGCCCTGTGGCCACGGACGCCTGGACCTGCTGCTCCAAACACCTCAAGGGGAACGCCTTTGGATTGAAACCAAGTCGGTCACGTGGGTGGAAAACGGGACCGCATACTTTCCCGACGCGCCCACCGCTCGTGGGCGGCGCCATCTGGCCTGTCTGACCCAAAAGGTCCAACAGGGAGACCGGGCCATGGTGGTGTTCATCATCCAACGACCCGATGCCCGGCGCTTTGCTCCCCACCCGGCCGACCCCGCCTTTCCCGCGGCCCTGCAGACGGCCCATGCCCAGGGCGTCGAAGTCTACGCCCATCGGTTTCGGGTGACGCTGGAGGGGATTGAACCCCTCACCCCTGTTCCGGTTCATCTGAAGGGCCTATGACAGGAATTTTCCGTCTTGGAAAAGCCCAGGAGTCCATCGCAGGTTTTTCGTTCTAACAGAAGGGTGAAAGGTGAAGCCACAGAGGCTACTCCTTTCGTTTCGTTCGAACCGGGCTCAGGACCCCCAGGGAAGAAAGAATTTGTGTGGGGCGGCTGCGCCGCCCCACACAAATTTATTTTCCCCTGGGGTCCTGAACCCGATGAGACCTACGCGTCACGTTGCAAAATCACCTCGAAAAGGCTTGGTTTTGTAAGAACATGCAAAAACCCTGGAGCCCATCGCCAGAAGCCTTCACGAACGGGGACGTTTTGCGGTATGCTTTTGAAGCCATCCTTGCCGGAAGAGGAAGCGGAGGCGCCTATGACCTTCCATCCCCAAAGGTCCATGACCCTGGACGAACAGGTCGCCTACCTGATGCAAGGCACTGAATACGGCGACGAGGAACTGCGCCGTGCCATGGGACAGGAATTGCGAGAACGCCTGGCGGAATCCCAGCGCACGGGTCGGCCCTTGCGGGTCTATCTGGGGGTGGACCCCCGCACCTCGGATCTGCATCTGGGCCATGTGGTGCCCATGCGCAAGTTGCGCCAGTTCCAGGAATTGGGCCACACGGCCATTTTTCTCATCGGCTCCTTCACCAGCCTGGTCGGCGACCCCAGCGACAAAGAGAAAGCCCGGAAGCTCATGTCCTTCGAAGAGGTCATGGCCAATGCCAAGACCTATACGGACCAGGCTTTTCGCATCCTAGACCCCGAGAAAACGGTCATCGATTACAACCACCGATGGTTGGCGGAACTCAAGTTTGGCGACCTGATTCACCTGGCCTCCCATTTCACGGTGCAGCAATTCCTGGCCCGGGAGACTTTCCGTAAGCGATACGAGAAGGGCGACCCCATCTTCCTGCACGAGTTCTTCTACCCCTTGATGCAGGGCTACGATGCCGTGGCGCTGAAGGCCGACGTGCAAATCGGGGGCACGGACCAGATGTTCAACATCATCGTCGCGGGCCGCAAATTGCAGGAAATGCACGGCCAGCGTCCGCAAATCGGCATCCTGCTCCCTCTGCTCCCCGGCACCGACGGGGTGCGCAAGATGAGCAAGTCCCTGGGCAACCATATCCCCCTGGAAACCACACCCGAGGACATGTACGGCAAAATCATGAGCCTCCCCGACCACGTGATGGGCACCTACATGCGCCTGCTCACCCGCTGGACGCCGGACGAAATCCGACGTCTGGAAGCGGATTTGGACGCGGGCCGCCTCCACCCGCGCGATTTGAAAATGCGTATCGCGCGGGAAATCGTGGACATGCTCTTCAGTCCCGAGGAGGCCCGCCGGGCCGAGGAACACTTTGTGCGAGTCTTTCAACAGCGAGATTTGCCTGAAGAGATGCCCGAATATCCGTATCAGCCCGATAAGCCCATTGTGGAATTGCTGGTCGAAGCCGGGCTGGTGGGCAGCAAAAGCGAAGCCAAGCGCTTGTTGCGCCAAAAGGGTGTGCGCTTCAACGGCGAAGTCATCGAGGACTTCCATGCCACCCTCCCCGGTCCCGGTGTCCTGCAGGTGGGCAAACGGCGTTTCGTCCGATTGGTGGCTTCCTCCCCGGAGCCTCGGGAACCGTAAACTGGCAGGATGAGCGCGCCCACGACCTCTCCTCCGTCCTGGTTCACCTTCGAAATCGTGGCCGAAGACGGTCGCGCGCGGGTGGGACGTTTCTACACGCCCCACGGCGTCCTGGAAACCCCGGTGTTCGCGCCGGT
>WFUL01000124.1 GCA_015484985.1 Anaerolineales bacterium
GTGCGGGAAGCGGGTTCGGTTCCAGAGGGCAGGGTCGCCGTTACTGGGGAAGTGGTCCCGCATCCGAAGAGCACCCCAAGGCACCCAATCGAAAGGAAGATGGCCCAGCGGAAACCCATGACGCACATCCTGCGATGGCGATGTCCGGGACTTACCGCAGGGGATAACCCTGCTGGGCCAGCACCTGTCGCAGGTGGGAACGCCCCTCGCGCGCGGCTTTGCGGGCCGCGACCTCCAGCCAACCGAGGACCTCGCCTGTACGCCGGCGGTAAATCCCGGCTCGGAGGACCTCCTCGTCGAAGGCCCGGAGGTGCTCCTCCTGATGGCGATGATAGGTTTCACGATGGAGCACGGCCTCCAGAGGGAGGCGGGGCTTGAGCGCGGGCTCTTCCGCCGGCCAACCCAGGGTCATGCCCGAAATGGGAAACACCCGGGGAGGTAGGTCGAGCAGGGCGATAACCTCTTCCGGACGATTCCGAATGCCCCCGATGAAACACATCCCCAGGCCCAGGGCTTCCGCGACGATGGCTGCGGTTTGCATGGCGATGGCCGCATCCACAGCCGCCACCAGGAAGTCCTCCACATAGTCGGTGTTTTGTTCCAGACCCTGCATTCGGCAGACCAGGTCCAAACGATAGCGGTCCGCGCACCAAGCCAGGAACACCGGGGCCTGACGGATGTGGTCCTGATTTCCACAAAGTTCTGCGAGCCGGGCCCGCTTTTCGGGGTCCATAACCGCGACCACGCTCCACGTTTGCAGGTAGGAGGACGTGGAACTCCTTTGGGCCGCGGCCACGATGGTTTCTACCATCTCCCATGGCACCGGGTCGGGCTTGTAGCGCCGAATGGAACGATGGGCGTGAATGACCTCCAATACCGGGTGGATCATGAGACGCTCCTGCATGGTTCGGGCTAAATGTGAATGGCCGCGCCCAGGGCCGCGTGGGCCACCTCGGCGATGACCTCGCTCAAGGTGGGGTGCGCGTGCACGTTGTGGGCCAGTTCTTCGGGGGTCATCTCCATCATGCGGGCCAGGGTGAGTTCGGGCAGGAGCTCGGTGACCTCCGGCCCGATGAGGTGCGCGCCCAGGATTTCCCCGTCGTCTTCGTTGACCACCAACTTGATCCAGCCCTCGTGCTCGCCCAGGGCCAGGGCCTTGCCGTTGGCCTGGAAGGGAAAGCGGGCCACTCGCACCCGGTACCCCCGTTCCTGGGCCTGGGCTTCGGTGAGGCCGAACGCGGCCACCTGGGGCTGGCTGTACACCGCGCGCGGCATGAAGGCGTAGTCCAGGGGTACGGTCTCGTGGCCGGCCATGGCCTCCATACACAGGATGCCCTGGGCCGAGCCCACGTGGGCCAGCATGAGCTTGCCCGTGACGTCGCCGATGGCCCAAATGCCGGGCACGTTGGTGGCCATGCGGTCGTCCACTTGAACGGCTCCCTTCTCCGTCAGGGCCACGCCCACCTCTTCCAGGCCCAGGCCCTGGGTGTTGGGTCGGAAGCCGATGGCCACCAGCACCTGGTCACCCTCCACCTCGGCCTCCCCTTTGGGGCCCTCCATACGCACGCGTACACCGTCCTTGCCCCGGTCGATGCCCACCACTTTGTGCTTGGTGAGCACCTGAATTCCCCGCTTCTTCAGGGCCTTGCCCAGTTCTTTGCCCAGGTCGGGGTCCTCCAGCGGAAGCAGGTGGGGCATCATTTCCACCACGGTGACTTCCGCGCCGTAAGCGTTCCAGACTGTGGCGAACTCCACCCCGATGGGTCCACCGCCGATGATGACGGGCTTTTCGGGCAGGCGTTCCTGCAAAATGGCCTCCCGGTAGGTCAGCACCCGCTCTCCATCGGGCTCCATGCCCGGCAGCAAGAAGGGCCGGGCCCCGGTGGCGATGACCACATGCTGGGCCTGGATACGATACGGCTCGCCCTCCTTGGGCGTGACCTCCACCACCGTGCGTTCCACCAGGCGACCGGTGCCCATGTGAACGTCCACATTGTTCTTGCGCATGAGGAAGGCCACCCCCTTGGTGAGCCGGCCGGCCACCTGACGGCTGCGCTTCACCGCCTTGGCATAGTCCAGGGAAACCTGGTCCGCGCCCTGGATGCCGAAGTCCTTGGCCCGTTTCCGCAGGATGTAAGCGATTTCTGCATTGCGCAACAGGGCTTTGGAGGGAATGCAGCCCACGTTGAGGCACACGCCTCCCAGCCATTCCTTCTCGACCAGGGCCACTTTCATACCCAACTGGGCCCCTCGAATGGCCGCCACGTAGCCCGCGGGTCCAGCGCCCAGGATAATCACGTCATACATCTCTGCGGTCATGGGAGCCTCCTGTTGTTTCTTGTAAGGAATGGTGACGGCGGCGATGACGACATCCGACGAAATTCCAGGGTTTCGTGGTAGGATTGCGCTGTCCCAATTGTAACGGGTTCCGGGTGTCTTTTGGGATGGGAAAGGTGCCTTAGATAGGGCCACACGGAAAGCCTTTGGGTGAAAGAGACCGGAGAACACCATGCGTACGTCCCATATGCCTTCCCGGCACAGTTCCCAACGTCGGTTCCTTTTGGGGTTGCTCGTGAGTGGGGGGCTGGTGGCTTGGTTGGCCTTGAGTTTCGATTGGTCCCAGGTCTGGGCGGCCATGGCGCAGACGCGAATCGGGCCGGTGTTGCTCGCGGCGGCCTTGTTCTCCCTGGCCCTGGTCACACGTGCCCGGGCCTGGCAGGTTCTGCTGGGAGAAGGCGTGCCCTTTCCTCCCGTCTTCTGGTCCCTCATGGTGGGTTTCCTGTTCACCACCTTGCTCCCCTTTCGCTTAGGGGAAGCGGTACGGGTCGTGGCCTTGCGTAAAACCGCGGACGTGCCGTGGAGCCTCGGTATCTCCAGCGTGCTGGTGTCCCGGTTGGTGGATGCCATGTTACTGGCTTTTGTCGTGTTGGCCCTGGCGCCCACCGTGCTCCAGGGGCCGGCATTGCTTCAACAACCGTTGGTATGGATGCTGGTCGCAGGGTTGGCGCTGCTGGTTGTGGGTTGGGGGCTTCGTCAACGGGAACGGATGCGCGCGTGGCTGCATCGAAGGATGGGAACCCGGTCCCGTTGGCGCCCCTGGTTGCAGCGCTTCGATGGATTGATGCAGGCCCTGTCCCCCTTGGAGGACCCTGGCACCTGGTGGCGCTTTTTAGGATGGAAGGTGCTGACCTGGAGCCTCATCGCTTTGGAGCATTACCTATTGTTGCGGATATGGTTCCCTCAAGCCACCCTGCTCTGGGCCTACTGGGTGGTGGCTGTGGCCTCCCTGGGGGTGGCCCTGCCTTCCGCTCCCGGGCACGTAGGCACCGTGCAGGCGGGCATGCTGGCCGCACTTTGGCCTTTGGGCGTGGACCCGAACCAGGCCCTGGCCCTGTCCCTGGTGAAGCATGGTGTGTACCTGGGCGTGACCACGGTGCTGGGCTTCATGGGATTGTTTTACACAGGGTGGACGTGGACTGCTCAGGATGGAGTGGGGGAACGACAGATACCGGAAGAGCGGACGTCCCAAATCTCTCCAGCGGACCCAGTATAATGCCAGCAAAGGTGGGAGGGGTGTCCCCGAGGCGTAGGTTGCCAAAAGAGGTTCCTGATGCAAGGCCATCCTATCGCAGGGTATACCGGGGGATGAGCACATCGCTAAACGTTATCCATGTACGGTGAGGAGTCGGCATCATGAGTCGGCATGTTCTGATCACGGGCGGTGCGGGTTTCATTGGCGCCAATTACGCGGCTCGTTTGTTGGCCCGGGGGGAACAGGTCACCCTGTATGACAATCTCTCCCGTAAGGGCGCCCGGGAGAACGTGGCCTGGTTGCAAGAGCGGTTCGGCGATGCCGTGCGCCTGGTGGTGGGGGACGTCCGGGATGCGGCCCTGTTGACGGCGCTGGCCCGGGAGGCTGACGTCATCGTGCATCTGGCCGCGCAGGTGGCGGTGACCACTTCGGTGCGCCATCCCCGGGAGGACTTCGAAATCAACGCCCTGGGCACCTTCAACGTGTTGGAGGCCGCCCGGCTCGCGGGCCATAAGCCACCGGTGCTCTACGCTTCCACAAACAAGGTCTACGGTGCCATGGAGGACCTGGCCATTGTGGAAGAAGAGACCTGTTATCGCTACGCCGACCTGCCTTATGGCGTGCCCGAGACCCGTCCCTTGGATTTCCACTCCCCGTATGGATGTTCGAAGGGGGCAGGCGACCAATATGTGCGGGATTACCATCGCATTTACGGCCTGCCCACAGTGGTCTTCCGCCAGAGTTGCATCTACGGCCCTCGGCAATGGGGGATAGAGGACCAGGGATGGGTAGCCTGGTTCGTCATTGCCGCGGTCACGGAAAGGCCCATTACCATCTACGGCGATGGGAAACAGGTGCGGGACATTCTGTACATCGATGATTTGCTGGACGCCTTCGATGCAGCCCTGGAGCACCTGGATGTGGCGGCAGGCCAGGTATACAACATCGGCGGGGGTCCGGAGCGTGCCCTGTCCATCTGGGCCGAGTTCGGGCCCCTTTTGGAACGGTTGGTGGGGCGACGCATTGAGGTGCGTTACGGCCCCTGGCGCCCGGGGGACCAAAAAGTGTACATCAGCGACATTCGCAAAGCCCAGCGCGAGTTGGGCTGGACGCCCAAAACAAGCATGGAAGAGGGTGTGACTCGGTTGGTCCAATGGGTGCAGGAGCATCGGCATTGGTTCGAATGAAGGCTCGAGCCATGGACAGGGCCCGCCCGCCTTGGGTGCCTGAAGGCTTTTTTGAGGCTCGGGTACAGGCCTAAAAACAGTTTCCCTCATAAGGAGGTTCGTCATGTCATGGACGTTGGGTTTGGGCACGCTTTCGGTGCGGGAAGCGTGGGAAAAACATGTGGAAGGGGCCCATGTCATGCCCATCTTCCAGACCTCGACGTACATCTTCAAGGACGCCGAGGAAGCCCATGCTGTGTTTCAGGGCCATCGCCACGGATATGTCTACACCCGGCTGGGGCATCCCAACGCGGACGAAGCCGCCCAACGCATCGCCCTGCTGGAGGCCTATGACCTCTGGCAGCAGAAACCCGAGGTCAACCCCGATACGCTGGCTTACGGGCGTTTGTACCCCTCCGGCATGGCGGCCATTACGGCCGCTTTTCTGGCTGCGGTGAAGCCGGGGCAGACCGTGGTGGCACAGCATCGGGCCTATGGGACCACCTACCGGCTGTTGAGCACCGTACTCCCTCGATGGGGCATTCAGGTGCATTGGGTTCGGGACCTGAGCCCGGAAGGTTGGGCGCGGGCACTGGAGGAGATCAAACGGCCGGCGGTGGTGTACGCGGAAACCCCCTCTAACCCCACTCTGGACATTGTGGACCTGGAGGTCGTGACCCGCCTGGCCCATGAGGCCGGCGCCCGGGTGCTGGTGGATAACACTTTTGCCACACCTTACTCCCAGCGTCCTTTGACCTGGGGCGTGGATATCGTGGTCCACAGCACCACTAAATACCTGGTGGGTCATGGTGTGGTGGTGGGGGGTGCGGTCGTCACTCGGGACCAGGCCTGGTTCGAGGAGCGTTTGGTTCCCCTTTCACGGGTCATGGGGTATTCGGTCGCGCCCTTCGACGCCTGGCTAACCCAATTGGGCTTGAAGACTTTTGCCCTTCGCATGGAGCGGCATTATACCAACGCCCAGACCCTGGCCGAATTCCTTCAGAACCATCCCAAAGTGGCTCGGGTGCTGTATCCCGGCCTGCCGGACCACCCTGGACACGCAGTGGCCCGTAAACAGATGGTCAACGGATTTGGTGGAATGGTCTCTTTTGAGGTGAAAGGTGGGGAAGCCGCAGCCTTGGCCTTCATGGGGCACCTGAAACTGGCATCCGTGGGGGTCAGTCTGGGGAATGTGGACTCCCTGGTCCAGCATCCCGCGAGCATGACCCATCGCAAAGTGCCTTCCCAGGAACAGCGGGCTATGGGGATTACGCCCGGTCTGATACGTTTTTCCGTGGGGATTGAGGATGTGGAAGACTTGATACGGGATGTGGACCGGGCCCTGGCCCGGATTTAGGGACAGTATGCGGGCGGCGTCCTTCGCCGCCCGCGTCGTTTATGTCTGCTCCTCCCCTGTGGGACGCTTGAGAAACATCACCACCCGTTCGAATTCCACCACCACCGTGCCGTCTTGCTTGCGGCCGATGTGTTTGAGGCGCACGATGCCCGCGTTGGGACGGGATTTGGATTCTCGCTTTTCCAGCACCTCAGTTTCCACGTACAGGGTGTCCCCGTGGAACATAGGGTTGGGATGGCGCACCTTCTCATAACCCAGGTTGGCGATGATGGTCCCCTCGGTCAGGTCGGGCACGGTGAGGCCTGTGGCCAGAGCTAAGGTGAGCAGGCCGTTAACGATGCGCTTCCCGAAAAGGGTTTGGGAGGCGAAGTCTTCGTTGAGGTGCAGGGGTTGAGGGTTCATGGTGAGGGCGCAAAAGAGAACGTTGTCCGCCTCGGTAATGGTGCGCCCCAGAGGATGGCGAATTTTCATGCCCACTTCTAAGTCTTCGAAGTATTTGCCCGGCATGGCGCACCTCCTATGGGAGTGGGGTGGCTGGCAGGCGGAGGTCAGCGGTCGGCAGTGGGCTGTCTGCTGTCCGCCGTCTGCTCACCGCCTATCTGGAACGCCCGTGATGCGAATGCCCGCGTGGGTGGAGCCGTACGTTTTGTTCAGGTAAATGAGCACACTGGTGAGGCCCTCGACCACTGCGCTATTTTCGATGGGTCCCGCATCCCAGGCCCGTAATCCCGCATCTTCCACCAGCGCGATGACCCGTTGGCGGTTGGCCTTCCCCCGGCCTGTGACCAAGACGTCGCAGTCTACGGGGCCATCTTCCCACAGGAGTTCGTGGGAGATGTTCTGAAACGCGTCCACCACAGCCACGTCAGGTCCCAGAATGGCCTGGGCCTCCTGGGCCGCACTGCCTTCCTGGGGCAGGTGAACCTTTGTCACCTTGGGTGGTCGGAGGGGCACGACCACGTTCACCACGAGTTTGCCTTGGACCACGTCCCGGATGTGCTCTAATAGGGGACGAAATCCAGCGTAGGGCACACTGACTACCACGATGTCCGCGGCCTGGGCGGCTTGCCGGTTTTCCATGCCTTGGATACGAGCGTGGGGAACCCGTTCCCGGATGCGGTTCGCCGCCTGCCGGGCCCGGTCTTCCGATCGGGACCCGATGATGATGGCATATCCTGCTTTGGCCCAGCGGTAGGCCAATCCTTGGCCCTCTTTGCCGGTGCCTCCCAGAATGGCGATGGCGGGTTTGTCAGGCATGGGTATCGTCCTCCTGGTGTAGGGATGTTTGCTCTTCTTTCAACCGGGCAACGTGCTGGCTGAGTTCGTCCATCAAGACTTCTTCCTCAGCCAGTAGATTACGAGGATGCTTAAGGGTCTTGCTCAACAAGGTGACTGTACGCGCTAAGGTGCGATGACGCCATTCCATGTAGATGTACCAGTGGATCAGGAAGATAAAGGCAACGATGCACAGGATAAGAATCCAAGACTTCATGAGATGACTCCCGTTTCGGGGAAAGAGGTTCGAGCGTTCGTCATCCAGCGGGGAAGTTCTCCCAGGTGGGGTATCCAGGGGACATCCGTTTGGGGTGGATGTGGGTGGACAAGGACAGCCCCCATACCGGCTTCCAGCGCACCCTGGACGTTACGAACAAGGTCATCGACCAATAAAGTCGTTGCAGGCTGGGTCACACCGGCTGCCTGCCAGGCGCGCTGAAAGGCCCTTTGATGAGGTTTGGGTACCCACTCCAGGGTTTCGATGTCCAGAATACCTTCGAACAAGTCTTCGACACTCAATGCTCGCAGCACGCGGCGGGCATAGGACGCATCGGCGTTGGTTAAAATCCACTTGGGTTGTGGAAGGCTTTCCAGAATCTGGCGCAGTTGGGGGTCAGGTTTTAGATACCTTTCTACAGGTACCTGGCTGATATAGGACAGATAATCCCAAGGATCAATGCCGTGTTCTTCCTGGAGTCCCCGGAGGGTGGTACCGTAACGCTGGGCATAGGCATAGCGTAACGCACGCGCTTGGGCTGGAGGAATCCGAAGGAGCTGCTGGAGGAAGGCCTCAATTCGCTCCCCAATGGCCTGCCACAAACCCTGTTCAGGATGATATAGAGTACCATCCAAATCGAAGAAAAGCACCTTCCATGTCATAGCGCCCTGATTATACCCAAAAGAAGGCGAAGATAATGCTGCAGCCCGCTTGATGAGGCAGTCTCTTGCCCTTTCCAAAGGGGCATGACCTTTTCTTCCGGTCTTCGGCGACTTTTGCGTGCACCCGGTACGCAGGTACCGGAAGGCTTTTTGATACAATGGAAGTACCTTCTGTTTATCTTCTCGGGAGGTGCGCCATGTCCGATGAGGTTTTACTGAAGGCCTTTCGTCAGCATCTCTGGCCTGCGTACACTCTTTACTACACCAAACCTTTGACCATTGTTCGTGGGGAGGGCTCCTACGTATGGGATATCGAAGGGGGAAAATATCTTGATTTCTTTGGGGGGATTTTGGTGACCGCCGCCGGCCATGGGCACCCCAAGATTCTGGCTCGCATTCACGAACAGGTGGACCGCATTCTGCACACCTCTACCCTTTACATCCATGAGAACATGGTGCGCCTGGCGAAGGCCCTGGCGGAGAAAGCGCCCGGTGGGTTGAGTACGTCTTATTTCACCAACTCAGGCAGCGAAGCCAATGAGACGGCCATCATGCTGGCCAAGATGTATACCGGGCAGCAGGACATCATCGTCTTGCGTAATGCCTACAGCGGACGGACCACCCTGACCACCAACCTGACGGGCAACGCGGCCTGGCGTCCTCTGGGTAGCGAGATACCGGGGATTCACCACGCAGCCGCGCCATATTGCTACCGGTGTCCTTTCAAGAGCACTTACCCTGAATGTGGACTGGCCTGCGCGGAAGATGTGGAGAACCTCATCCGCACCACCACACGTCAGGGGAAAATCGCCGCCTTCTTCGCCGAACCCATCCAGGGGGTGGGTGGGTTCGTCACCCCTCCTGAGGATTATTTCCAGGCGGTGGCCGATATTGTGAAGCGTTATGGCGGCTCATCATCATTGACGAGGTCCAAACGGGCTTCGGCCGGACGGGCATGTATTGGTTCGGCATCCAGCATTGGGGCATTGAACCGGACATCATGACCATGGCCAAGGCCATAGCCAACGGCCTGCCCCTGGGCAACACCATAACCCGACCGGAAATCGCCGCCTCCTGGAAGGCCCTGACCATCAGCACCTTTGGGGGGAACCCCGTTTCCACCGCCGCGGCCCTGGCCACTTTGGAAGTGCTAGAGGAAGAGGCGCCTCCGGAAAAGGTGGCGGAGAAGGGCCGGTTGTTGCGTGAGGGTCTGGACGCGCTATGGGAGAAATACCCCCTCATTGGTGAGGTGAGGGGGAAGGGCCTCATGTTGGGGGTGGAACTGGTGACCGACCGCCAGACCAAGGAGCCTGCGGTGCAGGCCACCAACGCGGTGCTGGACGCGGCCAAGGAGGCGGGATTGCTCATCGGCAAGGGCGGCCTTTTCGGGAACGTGCTGCGCATCGCCCCACCCCTCACTGTGTCCGAGGCAGAGATTCATGAAGGCCTGGAGAAATTGGACCGGGCTTTCGCGCAGGTGCAGCGTACCCTGTCCTGAGGCCCTGGACCTGGGCTTCCACTTGAGAAGAGAGAGCATAGGGCAAGCGGCGAAGCCGCTTGCCACATTATCTCTTTACTCCTGCGGTCCAGGGCCTGGTTAGAGGTCTGTGCGAACGCTGGATGCCCTTTCCAAAGCGGCACAACCTTTTCTTCCATTCTTTGACAATTTTTGAGTGCACTTTTTTCCAAGAATTGCTTGACGAAAATAGAAATCGCTTTTATGATTCTCTACAAATCATCATGGGGGAATGCCATCCGATAGGTTGTCGGTTATTCCCCCTCGAAAAAGGAGGTGTGTGATGGGGCAGCAATATTTGGCCGAAGTCATCGGTACCATGGTGCTCATCATTTTGGGCGATGGTGTGGTGGCCAATGTGGTGTTGAACAAATCTAAAGGGCAGAACTCCGGCTGGATTGTCATCACCACGGGCTGGGGTCTGGCCGTGACCATGGCCGTGTACGCGGTGGGGTGGATTAGCGGTGCCCACATCAATCCCGCGGTGTCCGTAGGCCTGGCCATGGCAGGCAAGTTCCCCTGGGCCAGCGTCCCTGGTTACGTGGCCGCGCAGATGCTGGGTGCCTTTATCGGCGCTGTCATCGTCTGGCTGGCTTATAAGGACCACTTCGCCGCCACAGACAACGCGGACCTGAAACTGGCCGTGTTTTCCACTATTCCCCAAATTCGCAACACGGTGTCCAACTTCCTCACCGAGGTGATTGCCACCTTCGTGCTGGTCGCGGGCGTGCTGTGGATTTTCCACGACAACGTTGGGATTACGTCCTGGTATGGCCCCATCGCCGTGGGCTTCCTGGTGTGGAGCATCGGCCTCTCCTTGGGTGGGCCCACGGGGTACGCCATCAACCCGGCTCGCGACCTGGGACCTCGTATCGCCCATGCCGTGCTGCCCATCCCCGGCAAGCGGGACTCCGATTGGGGGTATGCGTGGATTCCCGTGGTCGCGCCGATTGTGGGGGCGATTCTGGCGGCCATCTTCGTCAATGGACTGGGACTGTGGTGAGGCAAGTTCGGGTTGAACCCCGCGGTCGCGTTTTGGAAGCGACCCTATCCTTCCAATCCTGGAGAGGAGGTGTGTGATGGCGAAGTATGTCGCCGCGGTGGACCAGGGTACGACGAGTACCCGATGCATCATTTTCGACCGCAAGGGGCGCATTGTGGGCGTCGACCAGAAAGAGCATGAGCAAATCTACCCCAAACCCGGCTGGGTGGAACATGACCCCATGGAAATCTGGGAGCGCACCCAGGAGGTCATTCGAGGTGCCATTGCCAACGGGGGAATCGACCCCAAGGACATCGCCGCGGTGGGGGTGACCAATCAGCGAGAGACCACGGTGGTGTGGAACCGACACACCGGCGAGCCCTATTACAACGCCATCGTTTGGCAGGACACCCGCACGGACAAGATTTGCGATGCTCTGGCGGCCGATGGGGGACAGGACCGTTTCCGGCCCAAGACAGGGTTGCCTTTGGCCACGTATTTCTCAGGTCCGAAAATCATGTGGTTGCTGGAGAACGTGCCCGGCCTGCGGGAGGCCGCGGAGAAAGGCGACGCCATTTTCGGCAACATCGACACCTGGCTCATCTGGAACCTGACGGGCGGGCCCGACGGCGGCGCGCACGTGACGGACGTCTCCAACGCCAGCCGCACCATGCTCATGAACCTGGAGACCCTGGATTGGGACGACGAGATTCTGAGCATCATGGGGATTCCCCGGGCCATGCTCCCGCGCATCGTGCCCTCCAGTGACCCCAACACCTGGGGCACCACTAAGAAGGACGGACCCTTTGGGGCGGAAATTCCGGTCTGCGGTGATTTGGGCGACCAGCAGGCCGCTTTGGTGGGCCAGGCCTGTTTCGACGTGGGCGAGGCCAAGAACACCTACGGTACGGGTTGTTTCCTGCTCCTGAACACCGGCACCCGACCGGTGCAATCCCAGTATGGCCTGCTGACCACGTTGGCCTACAAGTTCGGCGACGCGCCCGCGGTGTACGCCCTGGAGGGCTCCATCGCCATCACGGGCGCGCTGGTCCAGTGGCTGCGGGACAACCTGCAATTCTTCGAGAAGTCGGCCCAGGTGGAAGAGTGCGCCCGCAGTGTGCCCGACAACGGCGGCATTTACTTCGTGCCCGCGTTCTCCGGTCTCTTCGCGCCCTACTGGCGCAGCGATGCCCGGGGAGTCATCGTAGGGCTCACGCGCTACATCAACAAGGGCCATATCTGCCGGGCCGCTCTGGAAGCCACCGCCTACCAGACCCGGGATGTCTTCGAGGCCATGGTTAAAGACTCCGGCGTCCAGTTGAAAGCCCTCAAGGTGGACGGCGGCATGGTGTACAACGAACTGCTCATGCAATTCCAGGCGGACATGCTCAACGTGCCTGTGGTACGACCGGTGGTGGCGGAGACCACCTCCCTGGGTGCGGCCTACGCCGCGGGGCTGGCCGTGGGCTTCTGGAAGGACCTGGATGACCTGCGGGCCAACTGGCAGGAAGATAAGCGCTGGGAACCCCAAATGGACGAGGCAACCCGGGAACGCCTGTATCGGGGCTGGTTGAAAGCGGTGGAACGCACCTTTGGGTGGGTCGAATAGAGCCAAACCCGGAGGGGTGACCGCCTGGGGGAGAGGGTCGCGGTGCAGGTCGCGGCCTCTCCCCCTTTACGCGTGTTCAGGCGGTGCGGCCAGTTCTTGTAAGGGCCAGGTGGGAAGCACATCAAAGTCCAGGGGGTCCCGTTGGCCCGCAACAAAGCGGTGGTAGGCGGCCGCGGCCACCATGGACGCGTTGTCGGTACACAGGGGAAGTGGGGGGAAGTAAACGGGCACGGAGGCCACTTCCTGCAGGCGACTGCGCAAGCGCTTGTTGGCCGATACGCCCCCGGTGACCACGATGCCGCGCGCGCCGTATTCCAGCGCCGCGGAGACGGTTTTCTCCACGAGAATGTCCACCACGGCTTCCTGAAAACTGGCTGCCAGGTCGGCCACCGGAAGAGGGTCCTTGCGCAGGCGCTTCCAGGACTGCACAGTTCGCATGACCGCGGTTTTCAGCCCGCTGAAGGAAAAGTCCCAGGTGCCGGGCAGGCGGGCGCGCGGGAAGTCAAAGGCTTCAGGGTTCCCATGGCGGGCCACCTGTTCGATGGCCGGGCCTCCCGGATATTCCAGGCCCAGGAGGCGGGCCACCTTGTCGAAGGCCTCCCCCGCGGCATCGTCGCGGGTGCCTCCCAGCCGCCGGTAGCGGAAGTGCCCTTCCATCCAGACGAGTTCCGTGTGTCCTCCAGAGACGATGAGGATGACCAGGGGGAACGCGGGTTCCGGCGGGGGTTCCTGGTCGTCCCATTGGAGCCAGGAGGCATAGATATGGGCTTCCAGATGGTGAATGCCCAAAAGGGGGAGGCCTGTGGCCAGGGCCAGGCCCTTGGCAAAGTTGACCCCGACCACCAAGGACCCCGGAAGACCGGGCCCGCGCGTGACGGCCAGGGCGTCAATGTCCTCCAGGCTGACATGGGCTTCCCGCAGGGCCTGTTCCACTACGGGGTAGAAGGTGCGCAGATGTTGGCGGGAGGCCACTTCGGGGAATACACCGCCATACTGGCGATGGAGTTCGGCCTGAGAGGCCACGATATGGCTGAGGATGACGCGGCCGTCTTCCACCACCGAAGCCGCGGTTTCGTCGCAGGAAGACTCCAGGGCCAGGATGCGAATGCGCTTCTTGCCGGGCATAAGGGGCTCATCTCCTTTTCCAGGGTGAAAGGCTTTGAGGAGGATGAAGGGCGCGGGGCCTCACGTGGTCACCTCCGAGGCTCCCGGGATGCCGTGGAGGCCCGTGGCCCGACGCACGGCCTGCAACACAGCCTCGGCCACCACCCAGGCGGTGACGGCTTCCAGGATGACAGGGCCGGGGCGGGGTCGTTCTCCCACGGAGAGGGCGAAGACGATGTCCCCATCAAAAGCGGTGTGTGCCGGGTCGAGGGTTCGGGCCAGGCCGTCGTGGGCCTGATGGGCCAGGGCGCGCAGTTCCGCTTTGCTCAGGGCCACATCGGTGGCCACCACCACCAGAGTGGTGTTGCGGGCTTCCTGGTCGCGCCAGTTCATAGGCGGCAGCCCTTGCGGGTTCTGAAGCAGACGCCGGGCGCCTACCATGCGCCCTGTCTTTGGGTCCCGGGCCCCGGCGACCAGGGTCCCGGTGCTCGGGTCGTACACGTCGCCCAGGGCGTTGACCACGGCCAGGGCAGCCACTTGCGCGCCGCCGGGCAGTGGCGCCCAGGCACTGCCCAGACCGCCCTTGACCGCGTGCTGCGGGCCGAGGATTTTGCCCACCGTGGCTCCCGTACCGGCTCCTACCGTGCCCATGGCCACGGGCTCGGAGGAGGCGGCCTGGCAGGCCGCGTAACCGGCTTCGGGGCCCGGGCGCGCCTGCGGGTTGCCGAAACTCAGGTCGTAAATCACCGCCGCGGGGACGATGGGCACCCGGGCGATGCCCGTATCATAGCCGTAGCCCCGTTCCTCCAACCACTGCACGACCCCCTGGGCCGCGGCCAGACCGAAGGCGGAACCGCCGGTGAGCAGAATGGCGTGCACTTCCTGGACGGTACGCTCGGGGTCCAGCAGGGCGAGTTCTCGCGAACCCGGTGCCAGACCCTGGACGGCCACCGAGGCCCGGACCCCTTGCGGCGCGAGGACAACGGTACATCCCGTGCCGCCTTCCAGGTCGGTCCAGTGCCCCACCTTGAGGCCGGGGAGCGCGGTCAGGGTGCGGTTTTCCGCCATAGCCAAGCCTCCAATGGGCGGGATATTCTCAGTATACCATTGGGTTTTTATCCCCCAGAGGGGAGAAGGAAATGGTGAGAGGGGCGGCTTCGCCGCCCCTCTCACCATTTCCTCATCCTTTACTTGTCCGAACCTCAGGTGCGGTGGTATAGCGAGTATGGCGTCTCCTGTTCACTTTAGCGGTCGCAGGACCATGACCGCTTCGCCCTCGAAGCGCACCTTATCGGCCGGTACGTGGATGGGTTGCAGGCCTTCCTCTCGATTCGCGGGATGGAGGACCACCTGACCGTCCTGAAGGCCCCGGTATTCCTTGAGGGTGAGCCAGTCGTCCACCAACACGGCCACCAGTTTGGCCGAAGTCGGCGCTTCTTCGATGCGCTTGAAAAGCACCACGTCACCGTCGAAGATGTGCCGGTCTTGCATGGATGTTCCCTTGACCCGCAGGGCGAAGTAGCGACGGGCATCGAAGTAAAGGCCCTCAAGGCCGTCCAGAGTGACCACGTCTTCCACCTCGCCGGGGTCCACGCTGCGGGCCATGACTTGTTGAATGGACGAAGCCGGCATATCCTCGATAAAGACCCGGGTTTCCTGGCCGCTGGCCGTAATGTAGCCGAGCACGGGAACGATGAGCCCACCGGTTTCAGGAGGAATTTCCTCCCCTTGCAAGGGCAGGTAGTAACTGCGGGACGAGCGGCCGTCGCCGGTATAGCGTCGCAGAATCCCCCTTTCGACCAACCGGTCCAAACGGTATTTGACCGAGGACGTGGAATTCAACCCCCGGACGGCCCGAAGAACCTCCCGCACCGTAGGAGGGCGGTTGTGGCGCTCCTGATAGGTTTGGAAGTAGTGCAGGATGTCCCGGTCGATGCGGTCCAGGTCTTCAAATCCCGAGGGAAGGAAGCCGGTAGGATTCATGGATAACCTCCCAGTGGGGCTGATTTTATTCTAAAAGAACAGGTGTTCGAGGTCAAGGGGGAGTTTCTTGAGGTTCAGGGTTTTTGCACGTTCTTACAAAACCAGGTCTTTTCACGGTGATTGGCCACGTGACGCGCAGGCCTCTTCGGGCTCAGGGCCGCAGGGAGAAAAATAAATTTGTGTGGGGCGGCGAAGCCGCCCCACACAAATTCTTTCTTCCTTATGGTCCTGAGCCCGGTTCGAACTAAGCGAAAGGGGCGGCCCCTATGGCTTCACCCTTCTGTTAGAACAGTGAAAAACCCTGTCTTGAGGTTTGGACAAAAGTTTGGACAGCAAGGGTGGTGACCCCTGCTCAGAAAGGACACCCGCGTTTCGCGCAGGACTGACCAGTCCCTGGACCGTAGGAAAGGGGAAGATAATGTACGCAGCGGCTTCGAGCCTGCGCACATTATCTCTTTGTTTCTCTACGAGAAACGCCCTGCAAACGTCAGAAAAGGGGTGGTCAGAAATGGGTCAGGTGGGTATAATAGACAGCGCCACGCACGCCCGTAGCTCAATTGGCAGAGCACCGGTCTCCAAAACCGGTGGTTGGGGGTTCGAGTCCCTCCGGGCGTGCCTGGAGAAAGTCCAAAGCGCCGCGTTTCCCGCGGCGTTGTCTTTAAACCCAAAGTTACGAAGGAGTGGACCCGTGGCCAAACCCAAACTCAAAACGCCTGCGAAGCGCACCGCGACCAAGGCACCGGACAAGCCCAAGGTAGCAGCGAAGAAGGTGCCCGCGAAAGCCCGCACGCGGAAACGTGCGCTGCCGGGATGGTTGGAAGGCATTGCGGCCTTCTTCCGGGAGACCCGAGGGGAATTGCGCAAGGTACAGTGGCCGACCCTGCAAGAGGCCCTCTACCTTACCCGTATGGTGGTGCTGGTGACTTTCTTGAGCGGCCTTATCCTGGGCGCCTTTGACTGGCTGTTCGCGCAACTGGTGCGCATCTTCGTGGTGGGCGCGTAAGGAGGGCAGAATGGCGGAAGAACACCGCGAACCCTCCCGGCCTCAAGAGGAGGCCCAGGCGGTCACCGAGACCCAGGTAGACGAAGAAGTCCTGAGCCCGGAAGAAGGCGGTCGGGCCTGGTACGTCATCCATTGCTATTCGGGTTCCGAACACAAGGTGAAGCGGAACCTGGAGCAACGCATCGAGTCCATGGGGATGCGGGACAAAATCTTTGAGGTCATCATCCCCACGGAGGAGGAAATCGAAATCAAGGACGGCAAGCAGCGGGTAGTGGAGCGGCGCATTTTCCCGGGATACCTGTTGGTGAACATGATTATGGACGAGGATGCGTGGGCCGTGGTGCGCCATACGCCGGGCGTGTTAGGGTTCGTGGGCACCGGGGACAAGCCCACTCCCTTGCGCCCCGAAGAGGTGGCCCAGATTCTCAAGCGCATGGAAGCGGAAACCCCGCGGCTCAAGGTCACCTTCAAGCCCGGGGAACGGGTGCGGATTATCGACGGTCCCTTCCGGGACTTCCACGGGGTGGTGGACGAAATCGACATGCAGCGGGCCAAGGTGCGGGTGCTGGTCAACTTCTTTGGGCGGGAAACGCCCATCGAACTCGATTTCCTCCAAGTGGAGCGGGCCTGAGCCTTGAGCAAGAAAGAAGCGGCGGCGAAGCCGCCGCTTCTCCGTTTTTTACCTTCCCAGTCCGGCACACTGTATCCAATTCCCCAGACTGTCCACCAAGCGGTTCATGATGTCCCGGGCGCGCTCCCAAAACGTCCCGGGCTGGCCGTAGACTTCTCCACCCTCCGGGCCCACCAGGTCACTCACCCCCCGCAGAATCAGGCAGCGGATGCCGTTTCGGTGGGCCACATAGGCGATGGCCGCGGATTCCCAATCCCCCACCATGGCCCCAAAACGTCGGTGCAGGTCCTGAACTTCGTCCGGCACCAAATCGCGGTCGCCGGAAACCATCAGGCCGCGACGCACCGGCAAAGGGTAAGGCTCGCGAAGCCAGGAAAGGTCCAAAACGGTGGTGTAGTGGGCCAGAGCAGGCTCGGCATCCCCGATTTGTTCGAGGATGTCGTAAGCCAGCGCTTTTTCCACCAGGATGACCTCCCCCAGGCGCACGTGGCCTGCGAATCCTCCACACGTGCCCAGGTTCACCAGAAGGTCGGGTTGCCAGCGGTCGATGGCATACTGGGTCGCGCCCGCGGAGGCAATCTTTCCCCAGCCTCCGTGGAAGAAGACCACCGGCCAATGCTCCCCGCCCACCGGTATGGGAACCCGGAACCAGGGTCCGTAGGGAGAAGGATGGCGCTGGGGAGCGGGAAACCGATGTTCCAGGGCCGCCCATTCCGCGTCCGCGCAGATGAGCACCACCACCCGAGGCGAGGTCATGGGTTCACCTCCTCTTGCAACGCGGAGACCACGCGTTGGAGCGTGTCCAGGGGGACGTCCACGTTGGTCACCACCCGTCCCACGGCGACCGGCAGGGCGAAGCGCACCCGTCCCCGGTAGCGCTTTTTGTCGTAGGCCAGGGCCTGCACGAAATCCGTCCACCTGACCCCGGGAGGAATGCGGGTGGGTAGATGGAACCGGGCGACCATACTCGCGACCTCCCGGTGCCAGTCGCGGGGGGCCAGTCCCAGGGCCTCGGCCAGCGCGGCTTCCACCACCAGCCCCACCGCTACCGCGGCGCCGTGGGGAAAGGCGTACCCCAGGGCGGTTTCGATGGCATGGCCCACGGTGTGGCCGGCGTTCAACTGGGCGCGTTGCCCCGTTCGTTCCCACGGGTCGTCTTCCACCACCCGCACCTTCACCGCCAGGGCGCGTCGCACCAGGGCTTCGGTGTCGTGGTATACGGCGCCCCAGCCCCCTTGCAGGCGTTCCCACAGGACCGGGTCGCCCAACAGGGCGTGCTTGATGACCTCGGCCATCCCGTATCGCCATTGCTCCTCGGGCAGGGTGTGGAGGGTGTCGGGGTCCATGAGCACCGCCCGCGGGGGGTGGAAGGCCCCCACCGCGTTCTTGGCGGCCTCCAGGTCGATGCTGGTTTTGCCGCCGATGCTGGCGTCCACCATGGCCAGCAGGGTGGTGGGGAGGTTGAACCAGGGGATACCGCGCATGAACGTCGCCGCGGCAAATCCTGCCAGGTCGCCGATAACCCCGCCTCCCAGGGCCACCACGGCACTCTGGCGGTCCAGGCCGGCCTGGAGGAAGCCTGCCCACAAGTGCTGCAGCCAGGGAAGGCTCTTGGTTCCTTCGCCAGGGGGAAGGACATAGGTGGCCAACGGCTGTCCCAGGCTGACTATGGCGCGGCGTACCGGGTCGCCGTGCAGGGCCATGACCCGCTCGTCGCTGACCAGGGCCCAGGCGGTGACCTCTTTTCCCCAGGCCTGCAAGGGGGCGTCCAGGCTCCTGAGCAGCCCGGCCCGCACCCGGACGTCGTACGGGGGGGCCATGGCTTTCAGGCGAAAAGCGCCCAGGGCGATGTGCACCTCCCAGAGGACGTCGGGCAGGGGCCGGTCGTCCACCCATACCCGGCGGGCAAAGGAAGCATAGTGGGCCGCGCGAGCCCTCAACAGGCGTTCCAGGGCTTCGGCCGATGCCCGGGGCACCAGGGGCCGCGCTTCCGGTGCCTGGCGCAGCCGTTGGAGCAGGGTTTCAAGCCGGGCCATGAGGCACACCACCACCCCCGTGGCTTCCACCCGGGCCCGGTTCTCGCGGCGGAGTAGGGCGCCGCCCCCCAGGGCCACCACCGCGCCTCGGGTGCCGTGGTAACGGGACAGGAGGTCCCGCAGGACCCGGCTTTCCCGCTCTCGGAAGCCGGCCTCCCCTTCCTGGGCGAAGATGTCGGGAATGGCGCGGCCCGCTTCCTGCACGATGCGTTCGTCCAGGTCTTCAAAGGGTAATTCCAAGGACTCGGCTAATGCCCGGCCCAGCGTACTCTTGCCGACTCCTGGGGGACCATAGAGAAAGAACAGGTTCGTCATGTTCGCCCTCGAGGGTGAGAGTTTGATGAAATTTGCCTGTGTTATGTCTCTCTTTCGTGGCACATTTGCTGTCAACTATAGTAGAATAAACTTGAACCATTGTCTATGGAGGTGTGGGCATGGATGAACAACTTTTGAGTAACGGCATTAACTTCCTGGTCATCGTGTTTGGATTGGTGGAGTTCGCGAAGAAATTCGGATTGAAGGGGCGTACCCTGACCGCCCTGAGCATGGTTGTGGGTGTCGTTATGGGCGTACTCTATCAGCTTTCTCTTCGCAGTCAGGCGCTGGCGGAATGGTTTCAAATCATGATGTTTGGATTGGCCGTTGGGTTGGCCGCCAGTGGCATCTACGACTTTCTCAATGCTCGGATTCCCAAGATGGAGGGATAGTGTATGGCCGTAGAAGGGATTGATGTGAGCAAGTGGCAGCCCGAGTTGGATTGGCTCCAGGTGGCTCGCGGGGGGATTTGGTTTGCCTTCATCAAAGCCTCGGAAGGCATGTGGGAAGATCCCAAATTCGACCGACATTGGCGGGAGAGTCGGGGATTGGTGCTGCGTGGGGCGTACCATTTCTTCCGACCCAGTGTGGACCCGGTGCAACAGGCGGAAACGTTTTACAACACCGTGGCGGCCACGGGCGACCTGGGCGAACTGCCCCCGGTGCTGGATGTCGAACGGCGACGAACGACGTGGGACCGGGTGGCCGCCTGTATGGACGAAATCGAGAGGCGTTTTGGCCGGACACCCATTCTGTACACTTCGCCGGGCTTCGCCCGTCTGCTGGGCCAGCCTCCGCGCACATGGCCCTTGTGGATTGCCCATTATACCGACTCGCCTGAACCGTCCCTGCCCGAGGGATGGGACACGTGGACCTTCTGGCAGTACACGAGCAAAGGACGGGTATCCGGATATCCCCGCAACATCGACCGCAATCGGTTCAACGGCTCCCTCAAGGACCTGTTTTCGTTCGCGGGCATGAACCAGGCGGAAATGGTCTGGTGGCGTTTGAATCGACTGGAATATCTGGTCTCCGGGGTGCCCGTGGAAGGAGAGCCAGGGCCGACGCCACCCATCGAGCAGGGGGTTCCTTATCGGGTCACGGTGGCCTCCCTGCGTATTCGCAAGGGTCCGGGTGTGGACTACCCCGTGGTCGGTGGTCTGCGCTGGGGAGACATCGTCTACGTGTATGAAGTGGTCAACGAGGGGGAGTATGCCCCCTGGGGACGTATTGGGGAGGACCGCTGGATCAGCCTGCAATTTGCCGAACGACTCAACTCGAACGGCTATTCTTGGACCTCCTTCCTGGGCGAAGTGGCCCGTTTTCTGGAGGATTTGGGTTCGTCTTCATAGGTCTGAGCCAGCTGCCAGTATTCCTCCCGCACAGGCTCCGCATCCCCCAAACCCAGGATACGTAACAAGTCCTGGATGAGGGTGGCTTTGTGTTGGGCGTCGCGCGCGCTCCAAGTGCGGGCCTTGATCTCCAAAAAGGCGCCCAGCGGGGGACGTTCCACCCGGTCCAGGTTCACGAAGAACTCCGTGTCCAGATAACGAATCTTCCAGCGCCGACGCTCTTTTTCGACCTCGATCTCCTCTTCGGGCCGGAAGTATTCTCGGTAGAAACGCAAGCTGTGGGTCGCGGGGGCCAGGTATCGGCTGCGAGAGAGCCAGATGGCCCGAGGGTATTCCCGTTCTCGTGAAGGCCCCAGCAGGGTGAGCCGGTATCGGGCCTGTTGCGCCCGTTCTTTGGGCTCCAGGAAGATGTCCTCCCGGTAGCGCAGGATGCTGCCTTCCTGGTCGTTGAAGCGGAAGTACACGTCGTACTGATGGTAATGGCGGCTGTACACCACTTCGATATCGGGATGGTGGAGCAGGGTCTCCATGACCCCTTCGGGAT
>WFUL01000125.1 GCA_015484985.1 Anaerolineales bacterium
AATCCACGGTGTTCTGCGCGGCAAAGGCGTAAATCAAGAGCATGGACAACACGGCCAACAAGAACACCCAAAAGTGGCGGCTGTGCTTACGCATCACACACCTCCTAAATGACCAAGTTATCAACCGAAATGAGCTGACAATCAAAAGAAGGTGCGTTTGACAAGATGTTAGTACAACAGGCGATACCTGTCAATCCCGAATTCCGTGACGCAGACACGACCTTTTCGTAAAGGAGTGTGACAGGAGAGCGGGGATGTGTCTTCCTCTTCGGCCAGCCATGCCTGGAAGCGATGTCATTCCTCCAGCCAGCGTTGAATTTGCATTTTGAGGTCAGCCCGACGACGGGCCAGAGCCTCCGGACGAACCTCTCGGAGCTCCATGCCCGGCAAAACTTCTCGAATCGTGGTCAGGTCGAAGGCCCCATCCACCTTTTCGGCCTGCAGCAGGCGCCCAGGTTTGCCCCACGGGTACGCTTCCCCCCGCCTCACCGTTCCAGCCGCACCCAGAGGAGCTCCCGGTCCCGGGCGCCGAAGCGGTACTTGTAGCCCTCGGGGCCGCGCATGAAGTCCACGCCTTCGTAGCCGCGAGCAATGGCCCATTGCAACATGTGGGCCAGCAACACCCATCCCGGGGAGAGTTGCTTGTACTTGGGGTTCAGGCCGGAGTTGTAAATCCATAATCGGCGATGGAAATCAAAGCACAGGAAGGACGCGGCCCGTTCACCGCCCACCGTCAGGAACGCAAAGAACAACCACCCATGGCGCAGGGCGTCATGACACACGGCGCGCAACCAGGCCTGCCGGGTCGGCGTAAAGAAAGCCGCTTTTTGAGGATGAGCCTGCATCAGGGCGAACAGCGCGTCCATCTCCGCATCCAATTGTTCCGGGTCCGTTACCCGGTACCAATGGACTGCATGCGGATGCCGATGGGCCCGACGCAGCTTGCGCCGAATCTCATGGCGTTGTTTTTTGCCGACCTGGTGGAGATAGGCTTCCCAGGAAGGCGGCAGGGCCAGATAAGGCGCCACCTCGCACGGGCTCTCAGTGGACTTCAACCCATACCGGACCGCCCAATCGGCTGCCTCCCGCCGTAAGGGGCTCTCGGGAAGCAGGTTCCACCATTCCCAACAGCGCACCTGGGGAAAGACCGGCGAAGGGCCAAACAAGGCGTCCCCTAAGGCCCGGAAGAAAGCCTTTTCCGCCTCCCGCGTCACCAGCACGTCCAGGAAGTCCGTCAACCGATGGCTGCCAATGACCATCATGGTGGGGCCATGCCGGGTGGGCGTGATGAAGAAGGGCGCCGCCCCCTGCAGGCGCCCGGCTTCGTCCCGGTACACGGCCACGGCCAATTGACCCTCGGGCCATTCCCCCGCGCCCAGGGTCTCCCACCAACGCCACAGGTATTCATGCCGCAGGAAGGGCAGAGGCAGGAGGGAACGGTCCAGCAACGCGTTCCACTCCTCGGCCATGTCGGCCCACACTTCGGGTTCGGTAATCCAAGTCAACATGGTCGGCTCCTTGCGTTGTCGCAAAAGGTGTGGGACCTATCCCAGGGAATTCTAACAAAGCCCCGGCCGAAGGACATCCGGGAGGGCGCAAGCTCCCCGGCCTGCTCTTTGTGCTCATTCCCCGTTTCGGCGCTATAATCCCCTAAGGTGGCCTGCCAACCCTCAGGCCCGCCCACGGGGGAAAGGGAAACGTCCTCTTCGGCGAGAAGGCGTCCCGCACCGCCCCCGTTGGAACTCGTACCCCCATCAGGGATGGACGCGTATGCGCGCACTCCTTCGTTTGAGTCCTTTCGTGCGGCCTTACTGGAAACAGGTCCTCCTGGCGGCCTTCAGCCTGTTGGCCCTGACCGCGGCCAACTTGTGGGTGCCGTACCTCATCCAGCAGGTCATCGACGTGGGTCTGGCCCAGCGGGACCGGGCCTATCTGACCCAGGCCGCGTGGCTCATCCTGGGCATCGGTGTGGCCCGGGCGGGACTGCTCTTCGCCCGCCGGTATCTCACCGCATGGGTCGCCCAGAGGGTCACCTATGACTTGCGCAACCGCATCTACGCCCATCTCCAACGCCTCTCCATCGGCTTCCACGACCGCACGCCCAGCGGCCAGCTCATCAGCCGCACCATTGAGGATGTGCGGGCCGTGACCAACTTCCTGAACGGCGGCCTGGTGGAAATATTGCAAATGGCCCTCATGTTCGTGGCCGCCCTGGGCGTGATGTTCGCAGCCAACCCGCGGCTGGCCCTGGTGGCCTCTTTACCCCTCATCCCCCTGGTGCTGGTGGCCACCAACTTCGGCCAGAAGGTCACCCACCTCTTCTACCGGGTGGACCAGATCATGTGAAAAATCACCGTCCGGGTGCAGGAA
>WFUL01000126.1 GCA_015484985.1 Anaerolineales bacterium
ATGTCCTGTCGGGCTTCCTGTTCCACTTGGGCCAACAACCGCTGCCGGGCTTCCTCTTGGGTGAGCTGGGCTACTTCTTCCAGGCGGGCCATGGCCTGCTGGTGGAGGGACTCCACCTCGGCCTCCTTGGCCACCAAAGCCTGTTCCCGCTGCTGGAGGTTCTGCTCCCGGCGCTGTAACTGCTCCTGCTTGCGCTCGATTTCATCCCAACGGCGCTGCCAGCGCTCTTCCTCCCGTTGCAGCTCCCGGCGTCGGGCCTGCAGTTCCTGCTCCACCTCCCGACGGAGCCGAAGGATTTCGTCCCGGGCTTGCAGTTCCATATCCCGCCGTCGGGCCTCGGCCTTCTGCAGGATGGCTTCCGCCTCTCGCTTGGCCTCCGCCAGAAGGATGTCCGCGCGTGAACGGGCTGCTCCCACTTCCTGGCGTTCCTGCCAGGAGCGGAGGAAGTATCCTAGGCCCAAACCGGCAATCAGGGTTCCAAAGGCAACCACGATGATGAGTACCACGTTCATGGCTCTCTCTCCTCGTCAAGGGTGTCGTCCGGGTGGGAGCACCTGTGGGTCTCCCAGGACGCCAGCACATCACGGATGAGCTCATAGGAAAAGCCCCTGCGGGCCAGATATTGGACCATACGTTGTCGGGCCTCTGGCCAGGGCAGGGATTGATATCGACGCCAGGCCTTTTCCGCAGCCGCGCGGGCCAGGGCGGTTTCGTTCACCTGGGCCAGCGCCTCATCAATGAATTCCTCGGGGATGCCCCGTTCGCGTAACTCCCGGGCCAGAACCCACGTCGCGCGTGGGCGGGAGCGGCTGCGTTGTTCCACCCAGAGAACCGCGAAGGCCCGGTCGTCTACCCAGTGCATCGCCCGGGCTTCGGCCAGCACCGCTTCAATGATGTCCGTCGAAAATCCGCGCCGCCGCAGGGCCTGCCGCAACTCGGCTTCCGTCCGGGGCCGATAGCGCAAGAGGCGGTAGACAGCCTTCCATGCCTGCAGGAGACGCCGGCGTTCCTCCCCGGAGATTCGGGGTTCTGGGTCCGAGGCAGGCCCTGGTCGGTGTTGACTCTCGTCCTCGGGGGACGGTTCCCCCAGCGGAGTGCGTTGGTCACGTTCGTCCATCATCAAGCAACCTCAAAACAAGAAACCGCCGGGCTGGCGGTAGCCACGGCGGACAGTACACATGTACCCCTTCCCCGAAGGGAAGGCCCAGATGACTTGTGAGGGGTTCCATCCCGCTTCAAGCGGGTCCGGTGTCCAACCGTGGCCACGCGCCAGGCGCGTGGGGTCGAAGCCGCCTTACTCGGCTTCGGTATACAGCTCGGGCATCTTCTGTGCCCGAATCTGCATTTCGATTTCATGGGCCAGGTCCGGATGTTCCCGAAGGAACTGTTTGGCATTCTCGCGACCCTGGCCCAGGCGCAAATCGCCATAGGCGTAATATGAACCGCGTTTGTCGATGATGCCCAGTTCTACACCCAGGTCCAGCAAATCTCCTTCCCGGGAGATGCCTTCATTGTAGATGATGTCGAATTCCGCGGTACGGAAAGGCGGTGCCACTTTATTCTTGACAACTTTGACCCGTACCCGGTTGCCGATGACCTCACTGCCCAGTTTGATGGCCTGAATGCGGCGGATATCCAGCCGGACCGAGGCGTAGAATTTGAGCGCGAGACCGCCCGGCGTGGTCTCCGGGCTGCCGAACATCACGCCGATTTTGTGCCGCAATTGGTTGGTGAAGATCATAGCCGTCTTGGTCTGCTGGATGATGCCCGCCAGCTTGCGCAACGCCTGGGACATCAGCCGGGCTTGCATCCCCACCGCGGCATCGCCCATATCGCCTTCGATTTCCGCCCGGGGGACCAGCGCGGCCACCGAGTCCACGACCACCACGTCCACCGCGCCCGAGCGAATGAGGGTCTCGGCGATTTCCAGGGCCTGTTCCCCTGTGTCCGGCTGGCTGATGAGCAGGTTCTCTACATCAACGCCAATGCGCTCTGCATAGCTGGGATCCAGGGCGTGCTCCATGTCGATGAACGCGGCAACGCCGCCCATTTTCTGGGCTTCCGCGACGATATGTAGGGTCAGGGTGGTCTTGCCCGAGGCTTCCGGGCCGAAAATTTCGGTAATTCGCCCTCGCGGAACGCCCCCGATGCCAATGGCAATGTCCAGTGAAAGGGCGCCCGTAGGAATCGCTTCCACCATCAGATGCCGGGCCTCCCCCAGACGCATTACCGCACCTTCACCGTACCGCTTGACAATCTCTTTGAGGGCTTGTTGTAGCGCCTGTTGGCGTCCTGCGTCACTCATCCCCTGCTCCTTGGCTGGATTTCCCTTTAATAAGCGTCGCCAGGAAGTATACCACGGGCCTGAAAGGCGTGACAACGCATTTGAGATTTCCCCCGCGACCCCGCTTGATGCAGAATTTCGCGAGTTTTGGTATGATTCTTCCTGTCTGTACTTGGGGCCGTGGAGAACAACGCATGGAACGCTACGCCTGGGCATGGTTCGGACTCTTGATGGTTGGCCTGGGATTCTTACATCCGCAGCCCCGTCCTCTGTATCTGACCGCCTCGCCCTTTCGTGGAGCCGTGGTCCTAAATGAAGTGCTGGCCAGGCAGACCTGTTCCTTTGCCACGGCTGACACCAATGACGAATTCATCGAGCTGTATGTACGGCAAACCGTCGACCTTTCCGGTTGGATATTGAGTGATGGTAATGTGGTAGATGGCGACACCGACGGTGCCGGGGGGTTTACCTTCGTCTTTCCTTCCGGAAGTAAGTTCCGGGAAGGTGACTATATCGTGATTTGGTTGGGTCGCAACACAGGTTCGTCTTTGACCCAGGCCCCGGAGGCCGCCGCGCAGTTCTACGTGAATCGGGGCCCTACGCTGACCGACGATGGAGATGATTTGTGGCTATTCGATGCAAGGGGACGCATCGTGGATTACATGGCCTATGGGTCAGGTTCGCGCATCAACGACCAGAACGTGCTTCCCCCTGGGATGTGGGGCGCGAACGCGCTGCGCAGTTATATCAAAGGACAGAGCCTTTCCGTTTCACCCAACGGAACAGACGCCGATGACGGGAGCGACTGGGAACGGACGACCACGGGATACGCGCCTGGTCCGACCACGGAGGACACAGATCCACAGACCTGTGGCACTTATGAGCGCATCAGCAGTGCGGGGAAACCTAATCATCCACCGCCACCGCCGCCTGTCCTCCCCTCCTCTCCCTGGGCCGGTGCGGTGGTCATCAACGAAGTCCTGGCGTCCCAGACCTGTTCCTCCGCCCTGGACGAACATGATGAATTCGTGGAGCTGTACGTGCGCCAGGACGTGAACTTGAGCGGATGGGTGCTGTCCGACGGGAACATTGTGCATGGCGAGACGGACGGCGCGGGTGGGTTCGCCTTCACCTTTCCCCCAGGGAGCCGGTTCCCCGCCGGTTCTTATGTGGTGGTCTGGATTGGTACAGCAAAGGACCCGTTGCGCATCAAGGATGCCCCAGGCGCGGTGGCCCAGTTCTACGTCGGGGAGAGTCCGAAGCTCAACAACACCGGTGATGATCTCTGGCTTTTCGATGACCGCGGGCGCCTGGTGGATTACATGGCCTATGGGTCGGATGCAGGGATCAACCCCCAGGGTCGTCTTCCGTCAGGGGCCTGGTCGGGGTCGGCTCCTTATGGAGCCACGGGTCAGTCCATGGCCCTGGTACCCAACGGCTGGGATACCAACAGCGGCGGTAACTGGATGCTTTCAGGCGACGCCCAGCCCCCGGGGCCCTGGGCCCAGGATGTAGACCCCGTCTCCTGCCGAGGGCGTCCCCGCCTTTCCAGTGTAGGTCGGCCTAACCACTGTATGGCCCGCCTTCCCTGTACCGGCTATCCGTTGATGCCCCTGCCGTCCGGGTCTGTTGCTCCTCCGGTAGCGCCCGCAGTCTCGCTTCCGGACACCGAAGTCATTCATTATCGCTTAGCGATTCCCAAACTGAATCTGGACACCCGCATCCTGTTGGTCAAAACCTCAGGTGAGGGGTGGGATGTGTCCTGGCTGTGGGATCAGGTAGGCCTGCTGGAGAATACCGGGGTGCCTGGGTGGGAAGGGAACGCCGTTTTGACCGCGCACCGCTGGCTTCCCAGCGGGATGCCGGGGCCTTTCGCCTATTTGGATCGACTGGTGTATGGTGACCCCATCACCGTAACCTTTGGTTCGATTTCCTGGACCTACTACGTGGTGCGGAAGGCCA
>WFUL01000127.1 GCA_015484985.1 Anaerolineales bacterium
GGTCCGTATGTCCCCGTGTCATACACCTGCCTCCTTATCACAGTTGGGGGATGATGGCCTGGGCCACCAGGAAATAGATGAGCAGGCCGGTGACATCGATCAGTGTGGACATCAAGGGTCCGGACACATGGGTCGGGTCGATGTTCAGGGCTGTGGCTGCCAGGGGAACAAAGGTGGCAACCGAAGAAGCCCAGAGAACAATGGCGGTCATGGTGAAGGCGACGGTCAGGGAAATATGGTAGTCCATCCCCCAGAGCAAGGTGCCCACCAGAGCCACGCTTCCCAGAGCCAGTCCCAACAGCACCGCAATGCGCGCCTCCCGCAACCACACACGGAGTACGTCCCGTGGTGTCACTTCCCGCAACACCAAAGCCCGAATGAGGGTGGCCACCGTTTGACCACCCACGTTCCCTCCCGTGCCGATAAGCAAAGGGATGAAACGAGAGAGTACAATAACCCGGGCCAGAAAGCTCTCGAAATAACCGATGACCGTACTGGTGAACGTCGCGGCCACGAAGAGCAATAACAACCAGGGCAGACGGGAACGCACCACTTCCCCCAGGCGCTGGCGCCAGTAGGGCTTTTCCAGCAAAGGCGCGCTTTCCACCGCGCCCAGGTGCAGGATGTCCTCCACCGCCTCCTCGGAGAGGACGTGGAGCACGTCTTCGTACGAGATGATGCCCACCAGACGTTTTTCGTCGTCCACCACGGGAAGCACTGCGAGTTCGTACTTCTTCATGATGTGGGCGACTTCTTCCTGGTCAGTGAGCACGTGCACGGAAATGACGTTGGGGTCCATGATGTCCCGGATGCGCACCTGGGGCATGGCGGTGATGAGGTCTCGGACATCCACAACGCCCACCAGGTGGTTTCTTTCATCCACCACAAAGAGGTAATAGGGAATTTCAATCTCTTCAGCGACAAAAGCCCGTAATGCAGCGATGGTTTCCCTTACCGTGGCCTCCTGATGCAGGGCCACGTACTCGGTGGTCATGAGCCCGCCCGCGGTGTCGTCAGGATATTGGAGCAGGGGCTCCACGTCGTCTGCTTCTTCCATTTCTTGGAGGAGTTCCTGAACTAAATCTTGAGGCAGGTCGCCCAACAGGTCGGCCGCGTCTTCGGGGTCCATTTCGTCCAGAATGTCGGCCAGACGTTCGGGGCTCAGGTCGTCGGCCACTTCTGCAGCTTCCCGTTCATGGAGCTCTTCCAGGAGTTCGGCCGCGCTTTCCACGTCCATTGTGCGCAAGAGGAGTACTTGGTCGCGTGAAGGGAGACGGCGGAAAACCTCGGCCTGGTCCGCGGGGTGCAGGCGCTCCAGAAGGGCCACGGCTTGCTCCGGCTGTCCATCCTCCAGGGCTTGATGTACGGCCTCATGGATCTGCACGACCTCTTGCGCCACATTCATCATGGCCGATCCTCCTGGGGATAATGGGCCTGAGAGCCCGAAGGGGATATAAATCAAGCATAATCCCCCCTCGAGTTGCCGTCAATTTTTGTTGGGGGTGTTCGATAAATAGTCTCTGTGTGGTTCGCATAGATCTAACCGGGTACGGGTCCTCTCCCCCACCCAAAACAAACAAAGCCCAGTAAGGACGATGCCTTCTTTAGGTAGGGGAGAAGGTATCGTCCTCTTTGCCTTACTGTATCTGGTCAGACACAAAGGTAGGACAACTTACGGTCCCGGTCCCGTAGGTACGCCCGTGTCCCGCCAGGATTGAACCAATGTGGCCGCGCTCGCACACGGGCATGCCAGCACCCGAAGGGTTCCCTGTCGCAAGTAACCGTCATACGGCTCGTCGCCCCTCTCCACAATCCATCCTTCCATGTTGAAGGCCAGCACCCCCCATGCGGGAATCCATTCGCCGTTGTACTTACGTGCGAAATGCACGTGGGAACCTGTGGTGCGTCCGCCCTCACAGGAAGGATTGCCGATGGGATCTCGGACGTCCAACAAGGCGCCTACCGGAGGGCGGTTGCTCACATGCAGGTGAAAGAGTACCCACCCCGTACGCTCATCGCCGTCACCGTCCAGATCCAGCACCAGAATACCTCGTTCCGAACGCACGACCAACCCCGGAGCCATGGCCACCGCGTATTCGGGGGCCACCTGACAGCCCTTCACACCTTGCGGGGCCATGTCCAAGGCAGCCCATGTGCCTAATCGCCCCCAAACAGGATGTGGGCCACCGGTGAAGTTCCAGGTTTGTCCCCGGGGGAAAGGAAGTACCAAGGGCGGTTGGCGCAGGTTCCCGGGAATGTGGGGTGCTGGGGGACGCTGCCAGGGGTCGCCGAACCAGGCGGCGTAGACCCGGAAGAACCCCTGGGGGCTGACCGCCTGGTGATAAGCGGAAGCGGGTAGGGTTTGGGCAAAGTAGTACTGAAGGGCCACCGTGGCTGCATTGAGCCAGGGGTCAGGCCGGACTTCGGTGCCGTCGGAGAGCCAGAAGCGGGTGAGTTCGCCCGTGCGCCATCCGTAGTAACCGTAACTGAGCAGGTCGGCCATGTGGGCAATCTGAATGGCGAAGCCTCGATAACGAGGATCGTCAAAGCCCAAAATCACATCCAGATTGTCCGGAGGATTGGGGTTGGAGAGCGCGCCGGTTTGATAATCCAGTAAAGCCAGAAGGAGGCGGGGATCGATACTGAAGTACAAAGCGATGGATTCCACGATGTACGAGGCGGGATAGGTGCTTTGCTGGAAAGGCGCCTCAACCGCTTTCAGCCATCCCGGGGTGAAGGCCAGGAATTCCCGTAAATTGAATCCCCGGCTGGCAGGCCCATAAACGAACAAGGGATCGGGTAGGATTTTGAAGGGACTACCCCAAGTGGGCATGTAATAGATGGGAATGCGCAACGGTTCGCCTGGGGGGAGGGTGGTGATGCCCGGTGGAAGTTGGGGATTGGCCTTGCGGATGGCTTCTACGGTGGTATGGAAGTGGGCAGCCAACGCGGGAAGAGTGTCTCCGGCCTGGGCCTCATAATCGACCAGGGTTCCAGGGGCGTAACGAGGACGCTCGGGCAGGGGGGTGGGCGTAGGTGCGCCCGGCGGTCGGGTGGGTACGGCCGTCACTAAGGAGCGCTCCCAGGGTTGAGGCGATTCTCGAGGCGGAGTGGTCCGCCAAACCCACCAGCACAGACCTAAGAGCAGGGGGAGGATGACCCATAAAAAGCGTCGCATCACGCATCACGTCTCTGAAGGAGAAGTCTGGTTCTGAATACGATGGGCACCCGTGTAGACCCAGAAGGTGTTCCCACGGACATAGGCTACCAGGGTCAGGTTCCACTTACGAGCCAGTTGAACGGCCAGGGAGGTCGCGGTGGTTCGGGAAACCACGACGGGGCATCCCATTCGCGCCGCCTTCAAGGCCATTTCGGCGGAGATGCGGCCCGTGGTGAGCAGGATGCCACCGCGAGGGTCCACGCCTTGCAATAGCGCCATCCCCCGCAGGCGGTCCAGCGCGTTGTGACGACCGATGTCTTCAGCCACCAGTTGCAGGGAGCCGTACTTTACCAGGCCTGCACCGTGGATGCCCCGTCCCTGTTGGTAAAGGGGGGAACGTTGCTGCAATTCCTTCATCCAGGTAAAGAGACGCTGAGGTGGTACGGAGTCGCCATCCGGGAGGGGGGAAAGTTCGGCTGCCGATGGGAGATCCAGAATCTGCCCTCCTGTGCAACCGCTGGTGAACACCCGCCGGACGGGCCCAGGAACAGGATGCCGCAGCCACAAGTCAACACAGTCGCCGGCTCCACACACGCGCGCAATTTCCACTTCGTCCATGCTTTGAATCCATCCTTCGTTGGCCACGAAACCCAGTCCCAGGGCCAGAGGTTCGTGGGGACTGGCCATGAGGGTGGCCACTTCGGTGCCGTTGACGTACACCGTGATGGGATGCTCCACCGGGATGAACCGCGAGACGGTTTCCCAACGTCCGCCGCGATATTCCTGAGGGTCCAGAGGAAAGAGGGCTTGCGTCATCCTCGACATCGGACACCCCGAGGGCCGTTTACTCGCCCATCAACAAGGCTAAAATCCGCCGGGCCGACTGGAGTAATACCAAAACCAAACGCAAGCCCCGGCGGGCGTCCAATTTGGGTGGTTGTCCCCGTTCCTCGTACTCCTGCCAGAGCCAATAGGCCAGGCTCACGCCGAAGGCTAAGCCCAACAGGCCTCCCAGGGTCAACCAAAGGGTCTTCCGCTCCGCTTTCATCCCGGCACTCCCTGTCCGCAAGGTTTCCTGCTCCGATTATACAGTCTGCGGTCGGCAGTTCGCAGTCCGCAGTTCGCAGTTCGCTGTCCGCTGTCCGCCGTAGGCTGTCGGCCGGTTCCTATGCCATGGTCCAGAGGGCAAGCACCAGAACCGGGAAGACCACCATCGTCAAGGGGATGCCCAGCCGAAGGTAATCTCGGGGCGTGTATCCTCCGGGGCCCAGAACCAACAGGTTGGCCGGGTGTCCGGTGGGGAGCAGGAAGGCCAGGGAGGCCCCCACGGCCACGGCCATGGCCAACAGGCGAGGCGGGTACCCCTGTTGTTCCGCCAGGGCCAG
>WFUL01000128.1 GCA_015484985.1 Anaerolineales bacterium
GTCCGGGCACGGGACTACGGGAGGGAAAATAAATTGATGCAGCGGCGGCGAAGCCGCCGCTGCATCAATTTATTTCCTCCTCCGATCCCGTGCCCGAACAGGACTGCGCGAGATATGGGGAAGTCTCCCCCTCCCGCAAACGCCACACGCCCACCAGGGCCAAGGCGTTCCACAGGGCGGCGGTCAGGGCGCTGCCCAGAACGCCCCAGGGGAGGTAGACCCAGGGGGTCAGGGCTGCGGCTGCGCTGCGGCCCCAAACCAGGGCCACGGCGAAGGCAGCCATGGTGAGCGCGCGGTGCTGAGGCCACACGCCGCTCATGAGAGGGATGGCGCTCACCAAGGCGAACTCGAAGGTGAAGAAGAACAGGGCCAGGGCCACCAGCGCGGCCGTTACGCTCCACCCGCCCACATAGGGCAGAGCCAGGGCCACCAGGGTGTTCAGGACCAGGCCCGCGGTCACCACCCGGCGCTTGCCCAGGGGGTCGGCTGCGGTCATGGCCACCACTTCGCCCAACAACTCTCCCACACCGATGGCCATGGCCGCCAGGCCCAGGCCCTGCACCCGGAGACCGTGTACCTGGTAGAGCCAGTCACCGAAGACCAGGCCCACCATCTCGTTGGCTACCAGGCAGGCGAAACCGAACCACAGGCCCGGAAGCACGCCCCGCTTCAAGTAGGGCCCATGTCGCTGCCAAAACCCCCGTACGTCCATCGGGGAAAGCCGCCATTCCCACGACACGGACTCGGTCTCCGAGTGACCTTTGGCCCGATGGTTCCGGTTCAATCCCCCATACAGGAGCAGGCCCGTGAGGGTGATGAAACCCGCCAGTACGATGAAGGGTAACGTCCACGGCCCTCGCGCGAAGAGCCAGGCCAGGAGAGGCATACCCACGAAGAAACTCAGGGACCAACCCACTTCGATGAAGGCCAGCGGCAGTCCCCGCCGGTGATAGGGCACCCGGCGGCTGATCCAGTCCTGCAGGGCCGCGTCGGAGACCACTTTCCCGACCAGCACGGCCATGACCGCGAACACGAAGAGCGGCCAGGAGGGCCATAGCCCCAGCCCCCCGTATCCCATCAGGAACAGGGCCACGCCCAACATGAGGCCCCATTGCGGGTTTCGGCGTTCCACCCACAAGGTCATCGGTACGGCCAGTAGAGGTGCGACCACCCGCCAGGAAAGGGCCTGGGCCATGGCCTCAAAGGACACCCCCAGGCCCCGCTGGAGGATGGGCAGGAAGGGATAGAACAACCGGTTCGCGGCGTTGCCTCCAATGCGGAAGAGCACGATGAGGGTAAGAAGCCCCCACCAGCGTTTCGAGTCCGATGCCGTTGGGGAAGGTTCGAGATGAGCCGCGGACATAGCACACCACCTTGTTGTGGGAAATCTCCGTGCGCTTACGTTGCCTGTACCCCTTCTTGTTTGTGTTTGAAGAAACGCCGGTTCCGAAGGAGTGCGATGCCGAATCCCATCCAAAGCGCCAGGGCAACGCCTCCGTGAACTGGCCAGAAGCGAAAGGGGACACCAAGACGCACAGCCAGCATCGCGGATAGGGCGACCAGGGCCAGCACCCAGGTTTGCAGAAAGGGGCCGTGATACAACCGCTGACCCACGTGTCGAGTGGCGGCCATGAAGGCGAGCAGGCCCTGACTTCCCAACACGATGCTGAGCGCCAGGGCGGCTCCGGTAATACCCCAGCGAGGCAGGAGGAACAGCAACAGGAGGATATGCAAGCCAAAGGTCAGAGCGGTGATGCGGAACCAGGTGCGGGAGGCCCCCGTCATGCGAAGCAAAATGGGCGCGGGACCAAAGGCCACCCGGATGACGAACCCTACCGTGAGGATGCGCAGCACCGGAGTGGCCACAGTGTATGCCGGGCCGTAAAGGGTACGGAGAACCACGTCCCCGTAAATGCCCAGGAGAACCGCTCCGGGGAAGAGAACCCACCACAGGGCTTGCGTGGCCCATGCGAACAGGCGGGGCAGATGTTGGGGGTGCCGGGAAAAGGTGTGGGCCATTTGGGGTCCCAAAGGCACATTGAAGGCATTGAGCAGCAAAAGGGTGAGCAAGGCCAGTTGTGCGGCGGCATGATAGTAGCCTACGTCGGCCAAAGAGAGTACCTGGCCCACAACCCAACGGTCCCCCCACAAGGATAACTGCAGGAAAATCATGGAAGCAAAGATGGGCCAGCTGTAGTTCCACAGGTCTCGCCAGGGGAGTTGCCCCAGGTCCAGCCGGGACCAGCCGAGACGTCGAAATGCACCGCCCAGGGCCAGCAACAGACCCAGTCCCCAAGCCAGATGAAGACCCTGCACACTGCGCAGAAGGTCTTGGTCGCGCTTCACCAGGAGGAGCACCCAGCCCAGGAACAGGAGGCCGGGGACCAAATCTTCGCTCACCAGGCTCCACAAGACCCGCTGGGAGATACGGGTGGCGGCGGCGGCGACGCGCAGCAATGCGGCGAGGGCACCGGCCAGAGCAAACGCGGGCAGCAGATGGACCCAGGTGGGGACGTCGAACCCGTAGGCCCCCAGGTACACGCCTGTCGCAACCAGCAACGCCAAGCCCCCCGCCACACCAGCCGTGCTGAGCAACGCGGCCAGCACCCAAGGGCGCAGGGCTTCACGCCGGGGCCACAACGGCGAGGCAAAACGCAACAGCCCTTCATCCATGCCCACGGGAGCCAGGATATAGAACAGGCGGAAAAGGCTCCATCCCACCGCGAAGGCCCCGTAAACTTCGGGCCGCCATTGCCGGATGAGCCACCACTGGCTGAGGAAGAGTAGCACGCGGCTCAACAGGCGCAAGCCCAGGGCCCAGACCACGCCCTGGAGGAACAACCCCCGCATACGGGAGACGAAGGAGGACGAGCCTCCGGGGAAAGGGGAGGGCAAATGGGGTTCCTTCATCGAGGACGTCCATGCCATGGGATGGACGTCGTACCTGGCGACGTCCTGATGCAAGGCTTCATTGTACTTGAAAAACGCCGGCCCGCGAGGATGGAGGCCGGGCCCGCGGCAGGGGCTCCGTTACGGCCACGTGAGCACGGCAAGCACCGCGGGATGGTCCGAGGCCGGGTCGAAGATGTAA
>WFUL01000129.1 GCA_015484985.1 Anaerolineales bacterium
CCCTTGGCGAAGGTGGGGATGACCACGTCGGGGATGTAGAGTTCGGAGGTGAAGGTGCCGTCAGGCCCCACCCGGATTTCCGTTGGCCCCAGTCCCCGGGGGGTGAACTCGTTGCCGATGGGGTTCTCCCACTTGATTTTCACTTTCTTGCCCGGCACGAACCCCCCGCCCCGAATGCGGAGCAGGGTGCCGTAGGTCAGTTTGCCCTTTTCGTCCCGGGTGCTGAGTTCACCGCAAGTGGGCTCCACCACCACCCAGGGGCCCTCCTCCGTGGGTTCGTTGACCGGAGGCGGGGTGGAACCCGGCGGACAGGGGGCCTGGATTTTGGCCGTGGCCCGCAATTCCGTGGCTTTGTAGTCGAAGGCCGCGCGCCAGGGCCAGAGGATGTCCCCCAGGATGCGGCCGGTTTCCCGGTATTCCCGGATGGCCTTGGGCAGGTCAATCCCCACGATGCGGGTGCCCAGGATGACCGTACCCACCATCACCAGGGCGATGAAGCCGTTCCAGTTGGTTTCTTGTTGGCCGGCCAGGTTCCAGGCATCTCGGGCGTTCCACCACCACAGCCAGGCCAGGACCACGGCCATGCCCAGAAGCAGGGTGGTGTACAGTTGCTTGAGGGCCTCCTCGGGAAGCAGGCGTTGGATGAGGCTGGGTCCTACCAGGGAGAAAAGCACCACCACCAGGGCCACGAACAGGCCCTCGGCGATGCGCTGGGTGAATTCGTCTTTGGCTAAGCGGCGGGTCAGCATGGTGTAGACCCAGCGGACCGCCAGAAAAATGGCCAGGGAGGCCAATCCCAAGCGGAGTAAGGCCACCGCGCTCAGGCCATAGACCTGTTCGGGAAAGCGAGCCCGTTGCGCGGCGGTGAACACGCTAAGCCCGGCCAGGATGAAGGCACCCAGGAAGATGTAGATGCCTCGACGGACATCGCCCAACGCGGCCTGTCCCAGGCCGGGGATGCCCAGGGAGAGCAGAGTGTAGAGCACGCGCAGGATTTTCTTGGGCATGGTTCACCCACCCAGCCGTTGGGCTTCTTCGCCGTAGATTTGCTTGAACTCTTCGTCGGTCATGCGGCGGATGTCTTCGCGAGTGCCTTCGTACACGATGCGTCCCTCCCGCAGGCCGATGACCCGGGTCGCGTACCGCTGGACCAGGTCGAGGTAATGCAGGCTGCACAGAATGGTGACCCCTTTCTCCTGATTGAGGCGTTCCAGATAGCCCATGATGGAATGGGCCAGCACCGGGTCCAGACTGGCCACGGGCTCATCGGCCAGCAGGAGTTTGGGTTCCTGGATAATCGCCCGGGCGATGCCCACCCGCTGTTTCTGACCGCCGCTCAGGTCCGAAGCCCGGTTGTGGGCCTTGTCGGCCAGACCGACGGTCTCCAGGGCGGCCAGGGCCCGCTGGTGTTCCCCTTTGGGGAAGTAGTACAGCACGCTCCACCAGGGGTTGACATACCCCAATCGTCCGGCCAGGACGTTGAGGATGACAGGCAGGCGTTCGACCAGGTTGAATTCCTGGAAGACGAACCCGATTTCCCGCCGTATCCGGCGCAAACCCGCTTCATCCAGCGCGGTGATGTCGATATCGTTCCAGATGATGCGGCCCTCGGTGGGTTCGATGAGACGGTTGATGCAGCGGAGCAGGGTGGATTTTCCCGAACCGCTCAACCCGATGATGACCAAAAACTCCCCTTCCTCGACGGTGAAGCTCACGTCTCGAAGGGCCACGGTGCCGTTTTCGTAGACCTTGGTCAGGTGTTCCACCCGCAGCATGGATGTCCTCCGAATCGGGGAACGGCGAGGGCTCAAGCCGCGAGACAAGCAAAAAGGCCGCGGGGCCCATACGAGGCCCCGCGGCCGGTGCGGCGGTGCTATTCGCCCGTCAGTTCCTCAATGGTGATGCCCGCGGCCTCCAGTTGTTGGCGGAAGCCATCGTAGAAGGTGTCGTCGGCCGTCTCCAGGCCCTGCCAGGAGAAGAGGCCCTTGAGCATCTCCTTACCTTCTTCGGAGTCGTTCAGGGTGAGCAGGGCTTCCACGATTTTGTCCCGCAGCTCTTTGGGGAAGTCAGGGCGGAAGGAGATGTTGTCGTTGGGGATGGGCGCGGAGGTGGCGATGACGATTACTTTGTCCTTCACGTCGGGATATTCGTCTTCCACCAACACCCGCGCGTCCTGGAAGGTCGCGCCCGCGTCGCAATCACCCTTGTACACACCGATGACGGTGGCATCGTGACCGCCCGTGTCCACGATTTCCTTCAGGTCCTTCTCAGGGTCAATGTCGTTGGCCAGCATGGTGAGCATGGGGATGACCCAGCCCGAAGTGGACTCGGGGTCCGGCCGGCAGAAGGTCTTGCCCACCAGGTCCTTGACTTCCTTGATGCCCGCGTCCACGTTGGCGATGATTTGGCCCGCGTAGGAAGTGGAGCCGTAGCGCACGGAAACCAGGGCCACGTCGGCACAATCGCGAGCGCGCGCTCGGATGTACCCGAAGGTGTTGAGGGCAGCCATATGGGCCTCACCCGAACAGATGGCCTCCTGCTGGGCGGTGTAGTCCGTAGGTACCACAGGCTTGATGACGATGCCCGTCTTCTCCTCGACGTACTGCGCAATGGGTTCCGCGCCGGCCAGCACCTTTTGCGTGTCCTGGGAAGGTGTCAAGGCCCAGATGATGGGGTTTTCGGCGGTACCCAGAGGAGCTTCCTGAGGAGCCTCGGTCGGTTCTTCCGTCTTGGCTGGCGCCATTTCTTCGGTCTTCTCGGGTTCCGGCTCAGGCGTAGGTGTGGCTTGTTTGCAGGCCGTCAGGCCCACGGCCAACAGCAATACGGTGACGAGCAGAAGCATCCAGCGCTTGCTATGCATGGAAAGTCCTCCTTCCCGTTTGGATTTGCGGTTTCGTTATGGCCTCCCGGGGGAGGCCGGACACACAGGAATGTTACTCCAAAATCTCCAGGGCGACAAGCGATGACTTCTGGCTGTCGCATACCCACCCATATTTTGCAAGGCCCAAGTCGAAGTTATTTCCCGTAAATCTCGCATAGCCCTGAAGATGATGCAGTCGTTAGAAAATTGAAAAACCCCGTTCAGCCGACCTTTTCTTCCAGAGGTTTTTCAAGTAAAACAAGAAAAGCCTCACATACTCCAATCCGGGTGATGCGTTCAGGGATGCACCTGTTTCACGAAGGTTGCGTGAGGTTTTTCATTTGGGGTGTGGACCTACGTTATGTTGGGGACGAAAGGCGTTTGCGAGCATCTGGATGTATTGGGAAGGGACCAAAGTCTGGTATACTGGTCTAAACTGACCGGTCGGTTGGGAAAGGGTGGGAGGTGATGCATCATGCCACGACGTGTGGACAAAGTCGAGCGTCGGAACCGCATCATGGATGCCGCGATGCGGGTCTTCGCCCGCTTAGGCGTCCACCAGGCTCGTATGGACGATGTGGCCCGTGAGGCCCGTATGAGCAAAGGGGCGTTGTATTGGTATTTCCGCAGTAAGGAAGACCTGCTCAAGGCCATTCTGGCTCGCATGTTCGAGCCGGATTTGAAGCTGATGGAGGAACTGGTCCGCCAACGGGAGCGGTCAGCTGTGGAACGGCTGGAGACGATGGCTCGTAAGGCCCTGGACTCCCTTCCCCAAATGCGGGTGACCCAGGCCTTGCTTTACGAGTTTTACGCGCTGGCTGCCCGCACGGGGCCTCTGCAAACGTTGATTCGCGACTACTACCGTCGCTACTACGAACTCCTCACGGAGCTGCTCGCGCAGGGCATCGAACAGGGGGAATTGCGGATTCAAAACCCTCAACGGGCGGCCATGGCCTTGTTGGCGCAGTTCGAAGGCCTGTTTCTCATCAGTGTGCTTCTCCCTGGCGTTGACCTGCACCAGGAGTGGCGGGCCCTTTCCGACGAGGTATTGAAGCGCCTTTCTGGGGAAGACGGTTCCTTCTAACCAAATCGCGCCCTGCCGCATCCATTTTTATCTTTCTTCCTGCGGTCCCATACTCGGTTGGGACTATGTGAGATTTACGGAGATGGGATTGAGACTGTTTCAGTTTAGTAGGCGGGTGTGGATGTGAGAAACGATTAGGGGTAGTTCTAACCGGGCACGGGACCCACAAGGGGGAAATAATCTTGATGCAGCGGCGGCGAAGCCGCCGCTGCATCAAGATTTCTCCTTGTTTGCGGTCCTGTACCCGGTCAGCCCAATGCTCTCGCTTGGGGCAACAGGTGGGTGTGCCCACCGGGCATCTCAGTCAATGGTGAAAGCACCGGACATCCCTTCACGCCGAAGACAAGAGAAAGGCACAGGTCCGGCCTTCCCAGAGCCAGATCTCGCGCCTACTAAACTGAAATACGCTCGATGGGATTGGCGGGGATTGTGTTCCCCAGAGGGGGTCGGTATAATAGTAGCCGCCACGGAGAGGTCGCGTAGTGGCCGAGCGCGCCCGCCTGGAGAGCGGGTAGGCCCCGGAAGGGGCCTCGCGGGTTCGAATCCCGCCCTCTCCGCCAGTGAGGGCCTGCCTGTGGGGTAGGCCCTTTCCTTTTAGCAGGGGTATAATGCCCCCGAAAGCCCGGTTGTCTTGTCGGGAGGATGTTCGGTGGATTCGGTTCCTCGACCGCGGGGGAAAACGGTGGTGCTCTCGGGGGGTGTGGGCGGCGCTCGCTTTGCTTGGGGCCTTGCCCGCCTGCTTCCCCCTGAGGACCTGACCATCATCGTCAACGTGGGCGACGATTTCCGTCATTTCGGCCTGTACATCTGCCCCGATTTGGACATTGTGTGTTACACCCTGGCGGATATGGAGCACCCTGAGCAGGGTTGGGGCCTGGCCGACGAAACCTGGCACGCCATGGCCATGGTGGAACGCCTGCATGGCCCCACCTGGTTCCGTCTGGGCGATGGTGACTTGGGAACTCATCTGGAACGTACCCGTCGTCTGGAACAGGGCCATTCCCTGAGCGCCATTACCGAAGACTTCTGCCGGGCCTGGGGGATTCCCCAGCGAATCCTCCCGGTCACCAACGACCCTGTGCGCACGGTGGTCCTCACCCGGGAGTACGGCCCTCTCCCGTTCCAGGAGTACTTCGTCAAATACCACACCCAGCCCACGGTGAGGGGCTTTCATTTCCGGGGTGCGGAGCAGGCGTATCCGGCCCCCGGGGTCATTCCGGCCATCAACGAAGCCCTGGTGGTCCTCATCGCACCCTCCAACCCCTGGGTGAGTATTGACCCCATCCTGGCCGTGCCGGGCATTCGCGAAGCCCTGGCGGGAAAGACGGTGGTGGCGGTCTCCCCTATCATTGGGGGACAAACGGTCAAAGGCCCCGCGGCCAAGATGTACCGGGAGATGGGGATTGAGCCGTCGGCCCTGGCGGTGGCCCGGCATTATCGTGACCTGTTGCAGGGCTTTGTGGTGGACCTGCGGGATGCCGCCCTGGCACCCGTCATCCTGCAGGAGCTGGGTCTCCCGGTGCTCATCACCGATACCTGGATGCAACCCAAGCCCAAGCGGGCCCAGGTGGCCCGGAGTGTGTGGGAATTCGCCCATGCCCTGGCCCGTACATATCCGTGAGACGTGGGGAGCGGTGCGTAGACACCGCGGGGGATGAGGAGGAAACGTCATGCGCCCTCGAATCCTGGCTTTGCTCTTCGTGCTGGTGGTCCTGGGGGTGACGGGATACCTGTGGTGGGTCTCTCTGCCCCAGGAAGGAGGGCCGCTCACGGCCTCGGGCACCATTGAGGTCGAAGAGGTCCTGGTGGCTTCGGAGTTGAGCGGACGGGTAGCCGAAGTTTTGGTGGCCAAGGGGGATAAGGTGCAGGCCGGACAGGTGCTCTTTCGCCTAGATGATACCCTGATCCAGGCCCAGCGGAAGCAGACCCAGGCCGCGCTGGAGGCCGCCCGTTCCCAGTTGGCTTTGGCGGAAGCCCGGCTCAAAACCGCGCAACTTCAGTACGAGCAGGCGCTGCAGCAGGCCCACATGGCCGAAGCGCCCATCCGGTTGGAGACCTGGACCCGGCGTCCACCTAACGAGTTCGACCTCCCGGGATGGTACTTCACCCAGGAGGAGATGCTGGAGGCTGCCCAAAAGGAAGTGGACGAGGCCCGGGCGGCCCTGGAACGGGAACAGGAAAACTTGGACCGGCTGCTGAAATCCGTGGCCGGACAGGAATTCGTGGACGTGGAACAACGGCTGGCCCAGGCGCGTTTGCGGTTTCAACTGGCCGATGCGTTGTTGCAAAAGGCCCGACGGGCGCAGGATGGCCAGAAACTGGAAGACTATGCCCAAAGTCTGTACGACGAGGCGCTGAACGCCCTGCAGGCTGCCCAGACCGAATACGACCGGCTGCTTACCACCCAGGCAGCCCAGGACATCCTGGAAGCCCGATCCCGGGTGCGGGTGGCTCAGGAGCGTTACGACGCGGCCCTGGACCGCCTGTATGCGCTGCAAACCGGGGAGCAGTCCCTTACGGTTCGCCTGGCCCAGGCTCAGGTGGAACAGGCCCGCCGAGCGGTGGAGCAGGCCCAGGCCGCGGTGGCTCAGGCTGAGGCCCAGCTGCACTTCATTGAGACCCAACTGGACAAGCTGGAGGTTCGGGCACCGGTGAACGGTGTGGTCACCGCGCTGGACATCCGTCCCGGCGAAGTCGTGCAGGCCGCCGCGCCGGTGATCACCGTGGGGGATTTGAGCCGTCTGACCATTCGGGTGTACGTGCCCGAGGACCAGTTAGGGCGTGTACGCCTGGGCGACCGGGCGCGCGTCACCGTGGACGCCTTCCCCGGGGAAACCTTCACCGCGACGGTCATCTTCATTGCCCAGGAGGCCGAATACACGCCGCAGAACGTCCAGACGGCCGAACGCCGCAAGACCACCGTCTTTGCCGTCGAGTTAGAAATCCAAGACCCCTCCGGACGCCTCAAACCCGGAATGCCCGCGGACGTCACCTTCGGGGATTGACGGGCGTCCCTGCCTGAGGGCCGGTGATGAGGCTCCATGGACGCCCTTTGGAACCGTCTGCGCATAACCGGGGAACGCAGCCCCCGGCCGCGGCGACGGTACCGTTGCGGCCGGGGCGTTTTGGCCCATGTGGCAGGGTGTTGCTCCTCACCGCGTGCATTGGGGTGGCTCTGCTGGCATGGACCTATGTGGTCTTTCAGGGGAGGGTGGAGGCCATCTTCTACGTGCAGGGAGGCACGGCCGCCACGGGTTGGGCTGGCTACGACGGCCAGTTCGTGTACGCCATGGCCCGGGACCTGAATCCCCGGACCGTGCGTGCTTCCCTGGATGTGCCTGCCTACCGATATCAGCGCATTCTCCTTCCCCTGGTCGCCCATGGGCTTTCTCGGGGGCATCCTGCGGGTATTCTCTGGGTCGTATGGGGGGTCAGCCTGGGGGCCCATCTCGCGGCCACGGCTCTGTGGTGCCGCTGGTGGGCGCGGTGGGGCCGCGCTTCTCATTGGGCCCTGCTTTATGGCCTGTGGCCGGGGCTGCTCCTGGGCCTGCGCCTGGGGCTGCCCGAACCTCTGGCCTATGCCCTGGGGTTGATGGGACTGTTGTGGGCCCGGGAGGACCGTTGGGTGTGGGGTTATCTCGCGCTCCTGGCCGCGGTCTTTGCCAAGGAACTGACCTGGGCCTTTGTGGTCGCGGCGGCTCTGGATGGCTGGTGGCGAGGGGCCCGCCGGAGGGCGTTGGGCGTGATGCTGGGTGTGGGGCTGCCCTGGTTGGCCTGGCAGGGATGGCTCTGGCGCACCTTTGGGCAACCCGGTTTGGCCGCGGGGGGATGGGGATCCACCTCCGTTCCTCTCTATCCCCTGGGTGGTCTGGTGGAAGTGGCCATCCGCCTGCCCCTGTCCTGGGTCGCGGTGTATGGACTGGTGTTCGGCCCTTCCCTGCTGGTGCCATTGGCGTTGGGGGCCTGGTGGGCCTGGCGCCGATGGCGCGAGGGTCGGCGGGACGTTTGGACAGCCCTTCTGGCTCTGCACGTGGCCCTGGGCCTCTGGTTGCCCATGTCCAGCTGGGAGCCCTTTGCCGTTTTTCGGGTGCTGACGGGCTTGCTGGTGGCCTTCTGGGCCGTGGCCCTGGAAGAGAAACGCTTCCCCCTCTTGCGTCGTCTCACACCCTTCTGGATGGCCCTTCTTGCCTTTGTGGTGGCCCGGTGAGCGGGCGTTTTGCAAATGCGTATCATTGACGCTTCGACCCCTGGCGCAGCATACCCATATCTTAGGGGTGGTATCGTTTCTTACCTTAGGGGAAAATTGATGCAGCGGCGGCGCAGCCGCTGCTTGTTTTATCTCCACCCTCTTGCGGTCCCGTGCCTGGACTCCAATAGGGGGTATATCGAAATCATGGTGTGGGGCGGCGCAGCCGCCCCACACCACGATTTTATTTTCCCTCTCGTTCGGTTCCCGGATTAAGGTGTGGGTGTTGGGGTTGGAGGAGGTGGTGTGTTTTTGACCACCTTGATTTTCACCCAAAAGGCTGTGTTGGCATCGGGGCCCACGCCGAAGCTCTGCCCGGAATCCGAGCGCAGTTTCCAGTAGCTTTCGTATGTGCCCGGCTTCTTGGGCGCCTTCATGGGGACGCTGATGTCCACTAAACGGCCGGGTTCCACGGGATAAGGAAGGTTGACCTGTTTGGGCGCGTCCAGCGGGTGCCCCGCGACGAAATACACCACAAAGGCCGTCGTCCAGGTGCAGGTGCCGGCGTTGAGCAGACGCCAGGTCTTGGTGAAGGTCTCGCCCGGCGCGAAAACGCTGCCATCGGGTACGGTGACGTCCTGGATGAAACGTGCGGCCAAGGTGCATCCCGCAGGAGTAGGTGTCAGGGCCAGGGTAAAGGTCCAAGTGGGGGTGAGGGTCAACTCGAAAGTGGGCGTCGGGGTCTCCTCAGGGGTGCTGGTGGCCGTTGCTGGAAGGGCCGTGGGGCTTTGGGGGGCAGCTGCTGTCGCCTGGGAGGCCCGTTGTGTCATCATGGCGGCCCGTTGGGCTTCCAGCGTGGCTTTCAGCAAAGAGCCTCCGGGTTGCATCATGTTGCCCAGTTGCCATAAAACACCCGCGGTGACCAGACCGCAAAGCAACAGCAAGGTCAAAATGCCGCCCAGAATCCAGGCCAGGCGGTCCTGTTTGGCGCTTTCAGATGTGGGCTTTTCGCTCATACCATCCTCCCGTCCACCTGCGACTTGCCAGGCACTTCAAGATGATAGGTCCCGGTCGTTCCATACCGGGACCCTTTCTCGCGCTTCCATCGGGCAAGCCACCGTTCAAAGGGTTCTCCCCTTAAATACCCCCCTTGGCGAAGAAGGTCAAGGAGGAGGGAAACTGAGGTCTGGACAAGAGTTTGGACAGCCGCTGCAAGCAGGTATACCTCTTGAGGGCATAGGCCTGATCGGACACGGGACCGCTGATAAAAAAGAGATAAGTGCGCAGCGGAGAAGCCGCTGCGCACATTATCTACTTCTGGGCTGCTGCTCACAAGACCTCGTTTCGGTGCGGCGATAAAAGTCGCGTCAGGGGAGTGAGGGTTTCCAGCGGCTTATCGTGCCGAAGGTTGGGTGGCCTCAGGAAGGGGGAACTCCGGCCAGGTTTCCATGGGCTGGTCGGTGCGCACTCGATGCATGCCGGCCTCTTCGAAGGTGGCGTAGATGCGGTTGGCCGTGTCGGTGAAGTCCACCACCCCGGGAACCACCACGGGTGAAGTGGTGTCTTCCAGCAAGTAAATCTTACGCAGTAGGGCCGCCTCGCCCCGTTCCTGTAGCAGGGCCATGAGGTCGCCCACGGTCCAGGCCACGCAGTGGCTTTTCGCCTGTCCGGTGATGATGACCGCGTCGTATTCCCGCACGATGTCCAGCAGGCGGGGGTTCAGGTCCACCAGCAGGTTGCCGTTGTGGTCGTGGGTGACCTCTGGTCGCAGCGCGGAATAGTGTTCGGTGAGGGGATGGTTCCCTTTGATGATGAACTCGGGCTGGGCGTAACGGGCAATGCTGTGGAAGAAGATGGCCTCCTCCACCGCGGGCACCAGGGCGTGACCAATGCCACCCAGCATGGCGTGGAAGGGCCACACGGTGAGCTGGTATTTGCCCTTCTCTTCCAGGGTGCGCACGTAGTGCTCCAGATAGGCCTGGCCTTCCTCGGGGGTCAGGCCCAGCACGGCCGCGACCGCGGGGTTGAAGCGCCATTTACCCTGGCGGACGTCCTCCGCGCTCACCATGGTGTAGGGCGCGGGATGGCGTCCCTGTTCATCTACCAGAAAGGGGGCATGGAAGACCTGGATGGGGTAGTGAGTGTCCATGGTGGCGACGATGTGGGTGATGCGATCCAGGTTCTGATAGATGAAACGGCAGAGCCGCACGTTGTCCTCTACCGCGCCGCGGCCGGAACGGCCGGCGACAAAGAGCTCGAAATCGGGCAGGCAGAAGGTGTTCTGCACATCCACCAGCACCAGAGCCACCCGTACAGGGTCCTCGGCGGCCGGACGCAGACCGTGCTTTTGCGCCCAGGCACGCGCGTCCTGCGCGCGTGCCTCGTAATCCACCTTCCAAACCTGTCCCACCCGGTCCGGGTCAAAATGCGGGGGAACTGGAAGCATAGGCCACCTCCTGAAAAGGGATGGACCGTCGGACATCTTCATTGTAGCGGAAACGTTCGCGGACGGAGAGGGAGCCCCGGACGGTATACAGGGCTTTTTTTCCTCTTACGGGGAAATTGGTGTTAGTCCACCCGTTGCCAGAAGCTCACCGTTTCGATGTGGTAGGTCTGGGGGAACATGTCGAAAGGGGTGATGCGCAGGAGGCGGTAACCGGATTTGTGCAATTGATGGGCATCTCGGGCCAGGGTGGCGGGATGGCAGGAGACGTAGACGATATGACGCGGTTGCAAAGCCACCAGGCCCTCCAGGGCCTCGCGGGAGAGACCGGTGCGGGGTGGGTCCAGCAGGGCCACATCGATGTGCTCGCCCCGTTCGCGCAAATACGGGAGGACCTGTTCCACCGTGGCCTCGTACAGCTCCACATTGTTGAAGTCGTCCAGATTGACTTCGAAGTCCTGACAGGCTGCGGGCGAAGCCTCCACCGCGAGGACCCGTTTTACCCGGGGGGCCAGGAAGGCGGTGAAGAGGCCCACGCCCGCGTACAACTCCAGGAGGACATCGTTAGGGTAGAGGGGGATGTTTTCCAGGATGTGGTCGATGATGAGCGTGGCCACCGCGACATTGGTCTGGAAAAAGGCCCCGGCTGAGACCCGGAACAGACGGCCTTTGACCTCCTGCACCAGATAGGAGCGGCCGGAGAGCACATATACTTGTTCGGGTTCGGGACCCAGGTAGACCATGGAGGCGTCGGTTTCCAGGGTGACCTGGGTTGGAGGTTTGGGTCGGGCGCCTTCCAGGGCGATGAGCACTTCCCCGTCCGCGCCGCTGCGCACGTGCACCCGTTCCAACCCGGGAATGTCATCCTCCAGATGGATTTGGGGCCACACCTGGGTGATGACCTCGTCGGGGAGGTGGCACTCGTCAATGGCTACGGTTTCGTCGCTGGACCGCCTTTGGAATCCCAGGCGTCCTTCCGGGGTCAGGTGAAACTGGACATGATTGCGGTAATGCCAGGGTCGGGGTGAGGGGACGGTGGGGTAAACCCGCACTCCATAAAGCTTGCCGATGCGTTCCATCTGGTCCCGCACGATGGCCGTCTTGGCCGCGAGCTGTGCGGCGTAATGGACGTGCTGGTAATGACACCCCCCGCACACTCCGTAGTGTTTGCAACGGGGCGGTACCCGGTCCGGTGAGGGTTCGATGATGCTGACCACTTCTCCCCGGGCGTAGTGGCTTTTCACTTCCGTCAGGCGGATGCGCACCCGTTCCCCCGGCAGGGTATAAGGCACGAACACCGCGCGGCCATCGGGCAGGCGACCCATGGCGTCGCCCCCGTAAGCCCAGGTACTGAGGGTGACTTCGTATTCTTCCCCCACCTGGGGTTTCTTGAGAGGGTCTTCAAAGCGGGGATCGGTGACCTGTCGGGGCATGGCGACCTCCTGCATACAACCGATGGCCGTCGGTGTTTTTGCGGTCCGACTCCTAACCCGCCTGCCGCTGGGCGAAGGCTTCCAGGGCCTCAAACAGCGCTTCCAGATGCTGGGGTTGGGTTTCACCCATATGGGCGATGCGGAAGGTTTTGTTCTTGAGAGGTCCATAGCCGTTGGCGATGCGCATGCCCCGTTCCAGAAGGAACGCGTTGAGGGCCGGGATGTCCCATGCTCGCGTGTTCACGATGGTGGTCACCGTACGGGAACGATAGCCTTCTTCCGCGAACAGTTCGAACCCGTGCTCCCGGGCCCACGTCTGGATCATCTGGGCCATGTGGGCATGACGGGCCCATCGGTTCTCCAGGCCCTCGGTGAAAATGCGGTCCAGTTGTACGTCCAGGGCATAAATCAGGGAGATGGCCGCTGTGGCCGGTGTGGAGTCCTTCAAGCGGTGCTTTTCCAGGCGAACGAAGTCCAGATACCAGCCCCGGTGGGGTACTTCCTTGGCCCGTTCCAGTGCCCGGTCCGTAACCGCGGCCAGGGCCAGTCCGGGAGGCAGGGCCAAACATTTCTGGGACGAGGTGAAGACCACGTCCAGTCCCCAGGCGTCCATTTCCAGGGGCGTACCGCCCAGGCCCGACACGGAATCCACGCAGATGAAGATGTCCGGTTGAACTTCCCGGGCCGCGGCCGCGATGTCCTTCAGCGGATTTTCTACGCCGGTGGAGGTTTCGTTGTGGACCACGGCCAGGACATCGTAGCGGTTTCGGCGCAACATGTCGGCCACCTGTTCCGGCCGGGCGGCCTTCCCCCACGGAATCTCCAGGACATCCGTGTCCTTGCCGTTGGTGCGGGCGACTTCGGCCCAGCGTTTCCCAAAGGCACCGTTGACCACCACCAGAATCTTTCCGGTGACCAGGTTGCGCACACAGGCTTCCTGGAAGGCTGTGCCCGTGGCCGCGAGGAGAAAGACCCGGTGTTGCGTGCGGAACAGCCGCCGGGCCCGTTGTTCGCAGGAGTGGAACAGGGCCTCGAATTCCGGGCTGCGGTGAGGCAGCATGGGCTTGGCCTGGGCCTGGGCGACTTCCGGAACCACATCAACAGGTCCGGGGACGAACATGGGGGCCATGGGGATTCCTCCTTACTTAGAACACACAGGGGCTGGGACAACCACGTCCATTATACAGAGAATGTTCCGTCCCAACCGTGGATGTAGATGTCGCATACCCATATTTTGCGAGACTCAAGACTCAAGTTGTTTTCGGTATATCTCGTGTCGTCCTAACCGGGCACGGGACCAAAATTCGCTGACAGCCGTCGGCCGACCGCTGTCAGCCTTTCTTTCCCTTCCCTCGGTCCTGTGCCCGGTCAGGACGGACCACGGTTTGCAGAGATGGGTTTGGCTGGCCCATCGGACATGCCCTTCGCTTGGGGATGAGAAACAGGGTCACGCCTGATGGGTATGCATCAGGTCGCATCAGGTCCTGGAAGGCGTTGTTGGGTGTTGGGGTAGCCCGTTCTGAGTTCACACCAGAGGGCGTTTGGCCGGAATGCCGGGCTTGCGGGGAAAGCGCGCCGGGGTAGGGGCCACCTTGGCCAGCAGGACCAGCATGCGTCGGGCGGGAAGGTGCGGTACGTCCACGGGCACGATGCGTTCCAGGCGCCCTCCCAGGGTTTCGATGGCCCGCTGGGCTTCCCAGACTTCTTGGGGGGCTTTGGGTCCTTTGTAGGCCACGGCATGACCGCCTACCCGGACGAAGGGGAGGAGGTATTCGGCCAGGGTGGGCATGGGCGCGACGCCCCGGGCCAGGGCCAGGGTGTACTGTTCCCGATGCTCCGGAAGCCGGGCCACCCGTTCGGCCCGTTCCACCACCAGGCGTACATCCGACAGGTCCAGGGAGGACAGCGCCTGCTCCAGGAAACGGGCGATTTTCGCGGAAGACTCCACCAGGGTGAGTTGGAGGGAAGGAAAGGCCAATTTCAAGGGCAGTCCGGGAAAGCCCGCGCCAGTGCCCACATCGACCAGCGAAAGGCCTTCCAGCGGGCCCAGGGCTTCGACCACACTGAGGGAGTCCAGAAAATGATAAACCACCACACGCTCGGGCGTGCGGTGGGCCGTCAGGTTCATCCGTTCGTTCCATTGCAGGAGGAGGTCCAGGAAGGTGAAAAACTGGGCTTCCTGTTTGGGAGTTAAAGACAGCCCCAACCAGTCCCGCACCAGGTCGCGGAATTGGGCCGGATGCATACCGGGCTACTGGGCAATTTGTTTCTTGTACCGATAAACGATACGTCCCCGCGTAAGGTCATACGGGGACATTTCCACCCGTACCCGGTCTCCCAGGAGGATGCGGATGTAGTGCTTCCGCATCCGGCCTGAGAGGTAGGCCAGGATTTCCTGCCCGTTGTCCAAACGGACCTTGAACTGGGTGTCGGGCAGGGCTTCGACAACGACGCCCTCCACCTCAATCTTGCCTTCCTTTGCCATACGCGACCTCCTCCTTCCATCTCATCCCCGGGCGGCAGGGTGAGACGTTTACTTCTTCTTTTTGAGCATCATCATGCGTTTGCGCAGCTTGCGACGCAAACGTCGAATGGCCTTCTTCTTCTTCAGGCGCTTGAGTTCGCTCTTGGAGATGTACCAGCGCTTGCGCTTGACCGCGCTGAGAATTCCGGCTTTGGCCACCTGTTTCCGGAAGCGCTTAAGCAATTCTTCCGGATGTTCATCGCCGCGCGCATACACCGTAACGGGCAAGACGCACCTCCTTCGACCTTTTGGGATAGGATTCGCGGGCTTCATTATAGCGGAATTTGCCGGGTTGTGGGGGAGAAAAGCCGGGGCGGGGTTGACGGATGTCCCATCGGGGGACACCAGGCCTCGCGGTATACTTAGACCGGAATTCCACCGGGAGGAAAGGGTGCCATGTTTCTCAATCGTTGCCCCCATTGTCTGAAGCCGGTGAGTGTCCCCACGGGGGATTGCCCCCACTGTGGCGCGCATCTGGATTTGACCCCGAAAGAAGCCTTGGAAGTCCTGCGCCGCAACCCCGCGGTCAAGGCCATTCGGGTATTGGTGCATGCCGATGCCTGCGCGGCCTGCCGCTACCAGGAAGGTACCTACGCGCCGGACGCGGTGCCCTTGTTACCCGTTCCCGAATGCTCCCACGGCCAGTGCCGTTGTTATTACGAGCCGTTGCTGGACGATATCTTTCCGTAAGGTTCCCCCTGCCGGGACAGCCAGGTGTGGACCCAGGACCGGGCTTCCTGGGCGTTTTTCACCTCTCCCGCCACCTGGGCTTCCTTGAGGGCTTCCAGTACCTGTCCCACCACCGGGCCAGGGGTGAGGCCGAATTCCCGGATGAGGACATCGCCGGTGAGCAGAGGGCGGGGATGGACCCATGTATCCCGCCGCTCCCACCAGGCTTCCCAGAGGCGGCGGACGACGTCCACGTGGTGTTCCCAGGTGGTCCGGTCCATGCGGAAACCCGCCTTGCTCCAGAGGTTGGCCAGGTGGAGCAGGCCCACCAGAACCCCGGCCTCGTCGGTTTCTCGGTAGAACCGATAGAGGGCACGAGGCTCGGGCAGCTCTTGGTGGAAGCGTTGAGGCCACATGTGGTGCCGTACCAGGCGTTCCAGCCATCGGATTTCGCTACGGGCGAGGCGCAGGGCCCGGGCCCGTCGAGCCACCAGGGTCGCGCTCACCCGTGCGTGGGCTTCCCTATCCGGGTGCTCCGGCCCGACGTGCGTCTTGCCCACGTCGTGATACAGCACGCCCAGGACGAAGACCACCCCTCGGGGACGATAACCCGCCAGGGAAGCCCGCCACATCTCGTCCAGTTGAAACCGGTAGCGACCCAGGCGCCAGGAGACCTGGGCCAGCAGGATGTTGGCCACTTTATCCGGGTCGTAAGGGGGTAACAGCGCGTCCAGCAGGTCCTGCACCCGTTCCAGGGTGTGGATGGTGTGGTTCCACAGGTCGTCTTCCCCGTACTCTGGGGGAAGGGAGACCCCCTTCATCGCCGCCGCCTCGGGCAGAATCTGTTCCAGCGCGCCCAGTTGCAAGAGCACCCGCAGGGCGGAGGGACATCGTTTCAATTCGAAAATCTTGAAGAGTTCCTCGCGAACCCGTTCGGGAGAAACGCGGTTGAGGTAGGCCACGGCCTCCCGCATTCGACGCCGAGTATCGGGTTCGATGTGCAACTCCAGGTCCAGGGCCAGACGCACGGCCCGCAACACCCGCACCGGGTCCTCCTCCAGCGCCTGTGGCGAGCAAAGGCGCAGACGTCGGTCCAGAAGGTCTTGCAGGCCGTGTAAAGGGTCGATGAGTTGGTCGGGACGCAAGGGGTCCAGAGCCATGGCGTTGATGGTGAAGTCCCTTTGGCGTAAGTCTTCCTCCAGGGTGGGCGCCCGGTAATCCGCGAAATCAATGATGTTCAGACCCTGGGGGGTGTGGACCAATACCCGGCCGATGCCCCGTTGCGGGTCCAGGGGGAAGAAGTCCGCGTCCAGGTCGTTGGCCACCTTCCGGGCCCATTTCAGAGCGTCCTCAGGAACCACGAAGTCCAGGTCCATCACCGGGCGCTGCAGGAGCCAGTCCCGGACCGCGCCGCCGACCAGGTGAACGGGGAGGTCGGAAGGCAACAGGTGACGCACTTCCAGGGCCAGGGCAGGGAGGGGGTGTGCGGTCTTCAATCTTTCTCCTCCGAGGGGAAGGGCTTCGGGGGGCGATAGCGGCTCAAATCCGGTACCGCGATGAAGGGGAGATTGCGCCAGTAGCCATCCATGTCCAAACCGTAGCCGAAGACGAATTTGTTGGGAATTTCGAAGCCCCGATAGTGGATGGGAACCTCGACCTGACGCCGCTCCACTTTGTCCAGCAGCACGCACACCTTCAGAGATTTGGGCTGGCGGACCTGGAGCAATTCCAGCACCTGGGCCACGGTGTTTCCGGTGTCAATGATGTCTTCCACCAGGAGAACGTGGCGTCCCCGGATGGTGGTGTGCAGGTCCATGGTGAGGCGTATCTCGCCGGGGTCGCGGCGGCCCTGGCCGTAGGACTCGATGGCCATGAAGTCGATTTCGTGGGGAATGGTGAGGTAGCGGATGAGGTCGGTGAGGAACATCACGCCGCCCCGCAGGATGCAAATCAACAGGGGGAGCTTGCCTTCGTAGTCCCGGCTGATTTCCGCGGCCAGCTCCGCGATGCGTTGTTGGAGCTGTTCCTCGGGGATGAGGATTTCCTGCAGGTATTCCCGGTAGTCCTGCACCTGCATGCTCATCGAAGCCTCCTCTACACGGTACCGTCGTTGCCGTCCTCCCGCGCCTTACGGGGACGGTCTTCCAACCACTTCATGATGCAGACGACATCGGGGTTCGTACAGCTCTTCGGCACCCACGAGGATGACGGGGTCGTTGTAGTGCGCGGGCTTCCCGTTGATGAGCCGCTGGGTTCGAGTTGCCGGACCGCCGCACACCAGGCAGATGGCGTGAAGTTTGTCCACCTGGTCGGCCTGGGCCAGGAGTTGCGGCATGGGGCCAAAGGGTTCTCCCCGGAAGTCGGTGTCCAGGCCGCTAAGAATGACCCGGCGTCCCTGCGCGGCCAGTTGTTGTACGACCTCAACCACGTCGCTATCAAAGAACTGGACTTCATCAATGGCCACCACCGTGGTATCCGGGGCCACTTGGGACAGGATGTCCTGGGCTTTTTCCACGGCCATGGCTTCGAAGGAAGCGCCTGAGTGGGAGGCCACCCGCTGCAGGCCGTAGCGATGGTCTAGTGCTGGTTTGAACACCTGTACCTTTTGACGGGCAATGACGGCCCGGCGCAGGCGCCGAATGAGCTCTTCGGTCTTGCCGCTGAACATGGGTCCGGTGATGACCTCGACCCAGCCCATATTCGAAGGCCTGTGGAACATGGCGGCTTCCTCCCCAATGGGTACCTGGTAGACAAGACGATGTGGGTTAGCCAGAATTGTACTCCAAACCCTGCGGGACGGCGCAGGAAGCGGCTTTTGCCCCACAAATTTTCCCGAGGATTGTTGGTACAATTACGTTACCGTCCGGTTGTCTGGAGGAGAAGGGTGGCCCGACGACTCGGCCCGAGCTGGCGATGGTGGGTCATCGGGATAGTGGGGTTTTGCCTGCTGCTCCCTTTGCCAGCCGGTGCCGCCTCGACCCCACAAATTGAAGACCTCTCCCCGGAAGAGCGCGTGGCCCAGCTCTTCCTGGTAACCTGGTCGGGCGGGTCTTTGGATGACCAGGACCCGTTGTGGGTGTTGTTGCAGACCTGGCCCGTTGGGGGCGTGGTCTTGCAGCCCGGTCCGGACAACCCCGTCCTGGAACGAGATGTGGTTCAGAACTGGGTGCAGGATCTGCAGGTGCTGGCGGCGGAGTGGAGTCAACCTCGAAGGCGAGGCTTTCCGGTTCCGGAAGAGAGCCGCCCTCTGATTCCCTTCTTCATTGCCGTGCGGCAGGAGGGCAACGGTCCCCCTTATGATACCCTGGCTTTTCCCTACACGCTCCCCAGTCCCATGGCCTTAGGCGCCACCTGGAATCCCCCTCTGGCCCACCAGGTGGGTCAGTTGATGGGGAAGGAACTGCGGGCCTGGGGCGTTAATTTGCTCTTGGGACCGACCCTGGACGTGTTGGACCCTACGTTCATCGGTCAGCCCGGGGACCTGGGCGTGAGGGCTTTTGGGGAACATCCCTACTGGGTGACGGTGATGGCCCAGGCCTACATTCAGGGTGTGCATGAAGGGAGCGATGGCCAGGTGGCCGTGGTCGCTCGCATGTTCCCTGGATATGGAGGCGCGACCCGGCCGCTGGAAGAGGAGATTCCCACCGTTCCCAAACCGAAAGAGCAGGTGGAAAGCACGCTGTTGACTCCCTTTTTCGGTGTCACGGGGCAGGCCGAGAACGTGTACCAGCAGGTGGATGGTCTTCTGGTGGGCCACATCCGCTCACAGGCCTTTCAGGGCACCATCCGGGGGGACACTCCGCCTTTGACTCTGGACCCTCAGGCCCTGCAAGCCCTCTGGAAAGCCTACCCAGCCTTTCAGACCTGGTACGAACAGGGGGACCGGGTGTTCGTAAGCATGGACCTGGGCGCTACGTCCCTAAAACGCTACTATCAGGCCCAGGAGCAGCCCTATGACCCTACCCAGGTGGCCCTGAACGCCTTTTTGGCCGGTAACGACCTCCTGGTGTTGGGGCCGGACTTCGCGGCGCCGGGCCAGGATTACTGGACGACGGTGGATGAGGTTTTACAAGCCTTCTTGCGAAAATACAATGAAGACCCCGTCTTCGCCCGGCGGGTGGATGAATCCGTCGCGCGCATATTGGCCCTGAAGCGGCGCCTGTACCCTCGAGCGGCCCTGGTGGATGTGGTGCCTTCCCCCACCGACCCGGGCATGGGTGAACAGGCCATGGACGTGCTCCTGCAGGTAGCGCAGCAAAGTGCCACCCTGCTCGTGCCCACCCAGGCCGAACTCCCTCCCTCACCTCCAGGGCGACGGGATAGGGTGGTGGTCCTGGCCGACGAAGCAACCTACCGACCCTGCCCGGACTGTCCCGCGCTGCCCTCCTTCCCCGTGCAGGGATTTCGGGAGAGCCTGTTGCGTCTGTACGGACCGGAAGGGGGAGACCGCATCCATCCTGCCTGGGTGCGCACGTTCACCGCGGCCGAGGTGGGTGCCTGGATGGCCGACCCGGAGAACGAGGCCCACGCGGCCCTGCGTCAGACCCTGGAGACCGCGCCTTGGGTGATTTTCCTCGTGGTGGACGGTCAGAGCCCCGGAACCCAAGCGTTGTTGCAGGCTCTGGAGCAATTCCCTGAACTCTGGCGGGACAAACGGGTGGAGGTCTTTTCCTTTAGTGTGCCTTACGCCCTGCAGCCTTCGCAGCTGGCTCACGTTTCGGCGTATTACGGGCTCTACAGCAAGGGGAAGCCCTTTTTGGACATCGCCGCGCGGTTGCTCTTTCGGGAACTGCAGCCCCAGGGGGCCTCTCCCGTTTCCGTGCCCGCTTTGGGGTACAGCATCACCACCGTCCTGGCGCCGGACCCCGAACAGGAAATCCCCCTGGTCTGGGTGGAGCCGGGGGCGGTGGAGGAACTGGGACTCTCCCGGGAAATCGAGCTCAACCAGACCCTGACGGTGCAGGCTGGACCGGTCTTGGACCACAACGGTCATCCGGTCCCCGACGGGACGCCCCTGGAGGTGGTGCTCACCGGCTTGGGGGGCGAGCCAGTGTACCAGCGCATTGAAATCTTCACCCGTAAGGGGATGGGCAAGGCGTCCTTTACCTTCGACCGTGCGGGGATTTTCGAAATCCGGGCGCGAAGTGGCCAGGCGCAAAAGTCGCAAGTACTTACGGTGGAAGTTCTGGTTCCGCCCACTCCCGCGCCCACGCCTTCCCCCCAACCTCAACCCACCACACCTACACCGATACTACATCCCCCCATGCCGGTGGAGTCCGAAACGCCGCCAGTGAGGATGGACCCCTGGATTACCGTTCTGGCTGTGGTGGGCTGGACGATGAGCGGGAGTCTGTTGGTGGCTTTATGGACTTGGTGGAAGGAGCGTCACCGGGAGCGGGCCTGGCGCATGGGGCTGGCGGCTTTTGTGGCAGGCATCTGGACGTACAACCTGGTTCGCTGGCAGCGGTGGGTGGAGACGCCCATGCAAGGGATACTGGTGGTCTTGGGTGCCGTGGCGTTGGTGTGGCTATTGGGTTTGGGGTTTGCCCGTTGGCGAGAGCGGCGCGGTGGCCATGAACGTCCTTGAGGGAGTGCCTTCCCGAACGGGAGCCTATGTTCTGGTGCTGTATCTTCCCCGGGCGCAGCAGTTGGCCGTCGGACGTCTGGGACCGTTTCGGTTTCCGCGGGGAACCTACGTGTATTTGGGTCAGGCGGGTGGACCGGGCGGCCTTCAAGCCCGTTTGCGCCGGCACGTGTTGGGCCCGCGCACGCAGCGGTGGCACGTCGACTTCTTGCGGGCTTACGCGCAGCCGGTAGCCTGGGGCTGGCGAACGGAATTCGGTGACCCAGACTTCCCGCTGGAATGTCAATGGAGCCAGGCCCTGGCTGGGTTGCCCGGGGTTTTCATCCCTGCACCCGGTTTCGGGGCCTCGGACTGCCGTTCGGGATGTCCAGCCCACCTTTTCGGTCTGCCGGGGTGGCCCATGGAGCCGTCTTTGGAAGACTTCTTGGGCTTGGATGGTTTCGTGGTGTTCACATCACCAAAGGGGTGACCTGTGGAGGCCCTGACGCATACCTACCAACTCTCATGATTTCACGGAAGAGCCGGCATTATTTTCGCATATCTCATGTCGTCCTGCTCGGGCACGGAACCAAAATCTGCCGACGGCGGTCGGCCGACGGTCCCTCTCCCGGTCCGGAGTCCACTTAGGGCAGCGGTCGCCCGGCCAGACGCAGGAGAGCCTCGAAGTCGTCATTGGGCGCGGCTCGGTTGCGGCGGACCAGGCCACACCGGGTGCACCGGTGCACGATGACGTACTCGTCCCCCCGAACTTCCACCCCGATGGGTTCCATCATGCCCTGGCAGGTGGCCGCCCGGTCGCCGGGGTACACGTCCACGTGCTTGCTCCACAGGCAGTGGGGGCAGTGGTTGGTGTACCCATCGCCCTGCACCCAGGCGCCGCAGTGTTCGCAACGGAAATCTTCCTTGCGTCGCTGGAACTTGCGGGCCATGCCCGTCTTTCTCCCGGTGCTTCACAAAATCAACATGGCGTCGCCGAAGGAGAAGAACCGATAACCATGCTGTTTCGCAACTTCGTAAGCGTGCAGGATGAACTCCCGTCCGGCGAACGCGCTGACCAGCATGAGCAGGGTGGAGCGAGGCAGGTGGAAGTTGGTGATGAGGGCGTCCACAGCCTTGAACTCGTGGCCGGGCAGGATGAAGAGGCCGGTTTCTCCTTCAAAGGGCGCCACGGCCTGACCAGAGGTCGCGTGCAGGGCCGCGGTCTCTAATGTGCGCACAGCGGTGGTGCCCACGGCCACGATGCGTCCTCCCTGCCGTCGGGTTTCGTTGAGGAGCGCCGCGGTGTCCGGGTCCAGACGGCACCATTCCCGGTGCATCTTGTGCTGTCGCGGGTCCTCTTCCTTCACCGGCGCGAAGGTGTCCAGGCCGATGTGCAGGGTCACCTGGGCGAAACGGATGCCCTGTTCCTTCAGGTGTTGTACCAGTTCTGGGGTGAAGTGCAGTGCCGCGGTGGGCGCGGCCGCGGAACCGGGTTCCTGTGCAAAGATGGTTTGGTAGCGTTCGGGGTTTTCCAGTTGGGCGCGAATGTAAGGAGGCAGAGGGACCCGGCCCGCTTGATGCAGCCATTCCGACACCGGGCGCGCGAAGCGGACGCAGCGAACCGGGCCGTCCAGGACGTCCAGGATTTCCGCCTGGGGACCGCCTTCCACTTGCAGGCGTTTGCCCGGCGTGAGGCCCCGGCCCCGCACCAGGGCCTGCCATATGGTGGGGGATTCTTGCTTGAGCAGGAGCAGTTCCACCCGCCCTCCGGTGGGGATTTTGCGGGCGAAGATGCGGGCGGGAATGACCCGTGTCCGGTTGACCACCAATACATCACCGGGCCGGAGGAAGTTTCCCAACTCCCGGAAGACGGCATGGGTGATGGTGCGGGTCTTCCGGTCCAGCACCATGAGTTTGGCGCTGTCCCGGGGCTCCACCGGTTGCTGCGCGATGAACTCCGGGGGCAGATCGTAGTCGAAGTCCTCTGTACGGAGACGGGGTGGTGTTTCCACATGCGGGGTCATAGTCCGCGACTCCACAGCCGTACGAGCAGGTTGAGCACGATGGTCAGCAGGATAGAGAGCAACAGTGAGGTTGCCAGGGGGAACATACAGGTGAACCCATCCCGCTGAATGACGATGTCCCCCGGTAGACGCCCCAGGGGCAGGGACAGCCGGGGTGCCAGCACCAGGACAATGCCAAACAGCAACAATACCAGGCCCAGGAAGATGAGCATCCGTCCCAGGGCTTCCATGATGACCCCTCCTCCGTGCAAAGTCCCTCGAACAGACCGCTTTCCATCATAGCGAAATTTTGGGAGCGCGCGGCTCTTTTCCCTGCCTTGTTCCCGTGTCCGCTCCGTCCTATATGCGCAAGAAAGATTCCTTACTTGCAGAGACTGTCCAAACTCCTGTACAAACCTCAACTTCGCGTTGGTGATTACTCAGTTCTCGCATCGCTTAGCACAAGGCGGGCCCAGGACCGCAGAAAGAAAACGAAAGGGTGTGTGGGGCGGCTTCGCCGTCCCACACACCCTTTCGTTTTTCTCCTTAGGTCCCGGGCCC